>NZ_JAMPQL010000032.1:0-45167 GCF_028482435.1 Providencia sp. PROV119 | reverse complement strand
AGTCGCTGGGATTGTCGTTGGCATATTCGCGCCTTCAGCAACCGCTTTAACACCATTTTTGATCAGCAATTCTGCGGCAGCAGTATCTAATTCGTTTTGTGTCGCACATGGTAGAGCAATATCAACAGGTACACACCAAGGTTGCTGACCTGCTAAGTAGGTTAAGCCAAACTCTTTTGCATAGGCCTCTACACGACCATAATTGTTTTTAATTTCTTCCAAACGCGCTAATTTTTCTGGTGTAAAGCCAGCTTCATCAACAACAGTACCATTTGAGTCGGATGCCGTGACGACCGTTGCGCCAAGCTCCATACATTTTTCAATCGTATACTGCGCAACGTTACCAGAGCCAGATACCGCTACACGCATGCCTTCAAAACCTAAACCATGGCGTTTTAACATCGCATTTGTGAAATAAACTAAACCGTAACCGGTTGCTTCTGGGCGAATTAAGCTTCCCCCGAAAGAGAGTCCCTTACCCGTGAAAACACATGAAGTATCATTCGATAATTTCTTCATCATCCCAGCCATAAAACCAACTTCACGACCACCAACCCCGATATCACCCGCGGGTACGTCAGTATCCGCGCCTAAATGGCGATACAATTCGGTCATCAGTGCTTGGCAAAAGCGCATCACTTCACCATAGCTTTTGCCTTTCGGATCAAAGTCAGAGCCACCCTTGCCACCGCCCATTGGTAAGGTTGTCAGTGCATTTTTTAGTGTCTGTTCAAAGCCTAAGAATTTTAGAATGGAAAGGTTAACTGAAGGGTGGAAACGCATACCGCCTTTAAATGGGCCGATAGCAGAGCTATATTGAACCCGCCAAGCCCTATTCACTTGCACTTTACCTTGGTCATCCACCCAACAAACACGAAACTGAATCACTCTTTCAGGCTCAACAAAACGCTCAAGTAGTGCTTGTTCACGATATTTAGGATTATTTTCTAAGAATGGCCAAAGTGAGGTAAAGACTTCGCGAACAGCCTGGAGGAATTCAGGTTGCTGAGGGTCTCTTTTTTGTACAGACTCCAAGAACGATGATAGTGAATTCATCTATATCTTCCTTTTTAAATTTTTTGTTGTGATATTCCTCACTCTTTCTTGTGATAATTTTTGGGGAAATGTGAGGTTGATTTGCATTTGCCTATTGAATATATCACTAGTTTGTATTCAAGTTTCAAGGTTTTTTTTACTCTAATACAAAAAAATTTTTCTTGACCTGACAATAAGTAACTTAATTTAAATTTTTTAAGCCAAAAAAAACGCCTGCATAAGCAAGCGTTTTTAGCGAATAGTTTTTCATTTTTAACTGAATGGATTATTCATCATCGTCATTCAGTGGAACAATCAACATATCAACATGGACAGTATTAATCAACTGGCGAGCTGAAGACATCAACTTGCTCCAAAAATCTTGGTGGTGACCACAGACCACTAAGTCCATATCATATTTTTTGATTGCATCAACCAAGACCTGACCAAGATCACCACTACCGCTCAATGTTTCTTGAATTTCATAACCTGCGCCTGCGGAGAGGTCTTTGAGTGAATTACGAGTTTCATCCGTGATACGCTGTTGCATGTCGCCCAAATTCACATCAATAAGGCCAGTGTAGAGATCTGAGTAGTTCACATCAACATGGATCATGGATACTTTAGCCCCGTAAGGTTTTGCCATAGAGACGGCTTTATCCAGTAATATTTTACTTTCAGGTGATAAATCTACCGCTACGAGAATATGTTTGTACGCCATAAAGTAAACTCCTTCCGAATGCTGATTTTGTGATAAGTTAAGAGCCTATCCTATTCTTAGCCTCTTAACTCACCAATCGCTTATAAATACTATACCTGCATACTATGATAGATAAGTGTCGTTTTGATCACATCTGTGCAGATTAGCCTAGTGAATCTTTCATCACATAACATTTTAGAAAACAATAACATCATCTCTACAATATTAATATATAAACGAGAGTTATGTGTGATATTTTTCAATATAAACAAGCAGTAGCCTATTTCTTAGATAATCATTCTGTTATTACACACTTTTACCCAATATCTCTTTTTTATCAGCTTAAATTCGGATAAAAATCGCTCAAAAATCCTCGGGTTTGCACTTTTTTTAGGCAACTTATTATCCTACAATAAACAATAAGCTAGCTTAACACTGTGTTTGCTTTATTTCCTTTGTAGCAACAGCGCAAGCTGATACCTAAGGAGGTGAGTATGTTCAGTATGGTTGCCTTGTTCTGGGCTTTATGCTTTTTGTGTATCATCAATATGATACGCTACTTTTCTTCCATCCGTGTTTTGCTTTATATCCTACGGGATACCGACCCGTTGCTTTATCAATCTGTCGACGGTAATGGCTTTTTCACAACCCACGGCCAGTTAAACAAACAGCTAAAACTGGTTCGTTATATCAATAGTAAGCAATACCTTGAGCATTTTGACGATGAGGTCATATTACGGTGTGAGAGGATACGCAAACAATTTCTACAAATTAGTCAGCTAAGTATCTTAGTGATTGTTAGCTTAATTTACCTACTTATTTTTGCTTAATAGCAGGGTAAAAAAACAAACTCGATACTCCACGGTTTTCAAGGCAAAAAAATAGTGATGAACTGAGCAGCTCATCACTATTATGTTGTATTCATTCTATCAACAGTTTGCGAAACTGTTCTAGATAATCATCAATGCAATCCAGTACAAACCACCAGATAGACAGATAGAAACAGGCAGTGTTAATAACCATGCCAAAGCAATACTCTTAATTGTCTTGCTCTGAACACCCCCACCGTCAACGACCATGGTTCCCGCAACTGCGGAAGATAATACCTGAGTCGTCGAAACAGGCATCCCTGTGTAGCTCGCAACACCAATTGAAACAGCGGCAGTCACCTGAGCAGAAACACCTTGCGCATATGTCATGCCTTTCTTACCGATTTTCTCACCGATAGTGACCGCAACGCGTTTCCAACCAAACATTGTTCCGAGAGACAATGCTAAAGCAACTGAAATAATGATCCACAATGGCGCATACTCAACGGTATACAGTAAGTCATTACTCAATTTTTTCAGCAAGCTTGCATCTTGAGAGCTAGTTTCTGGCAGCTTAGCAACCGCATTTGCGGTATCAGAGATACACATTAATAAGCGACGCATATGATTACGTTGCTCTGGTGATAACTCATCGTAGCTTTGTACGCCATTCAACAACTTTTGAGCTTGGCTCAGAACGATAGCCGTACGTGAGCTATCACAATGGAACTCTTCGCCAATTTCATCGGTGCCAGTCACTGCTGGTGTATTTTCAATTGCATGGTTGAGTGCTGGTTTATGTGTCTCATAGTATTGTTGCAAGTGAACAACAGCATCATGCGTTCTTGCGATATCGTAACCGCTTGAATTCATATTGACGACAAAACCGGCTGGCGCAACACCAATCAGTACTAACATGATAAGACCGATGCCTTTCTGACCGTCATTTGCACCATGTGAGAAACTCACGCCAACGGCGGAAAGAATCAGTGCAGTACGGGTCCAGAATGGTGGCTTGCGCTTACCATCTTTTTTCTCACGCTCTGCGGGCGTTAAGTGAATACGGCGACGTTTTTTCGTACCACTCCAGTAACGGCGTAGAACAAATATCATCAAGCCCGCGATCACAAAACCAATAGCAGGAGAAAGGATAAGGGACATGAAAATACTGATCATTTTGGGTATGTTGAGGGCATCCACAACCGATGAATCAGTCACAATTGCATTGGTTAAACCAACACCAATAATCGCCCCGATTAACGTATGAGAACTGGATGCAGGGATACCAAAGTACCAGGTTCCAAGGTTCCAGATAATTGCAGCCAATAGCAATGAAAAGACCATTGCTAGGCCGTGAGCTGAACTCACATTAAGCAAAAGATCTGTCGGCAATAGGTGCACAATTGCATAAGCAACGCTTAACCCCCCGAGCAGAACGCCAAAAAAGTTAAAAACACCCGCCATAACAACCGCGAACTGAGCGCGCATTGCACGGGTATAAATAACTGTCGCTACCGCATTCGCGGTATCATGGAAGCCATTTATAGCCTCATAGAACAGCACAAATAACAGTGCCAGTACTAACAGTAGGCCGGTGTAAAATTCCAAACCTGTAAAAAGATGTAGCATAGACGTTAAGCCATTTTATGTTGGTCATGAACGCGGCGCATTATCAGTGACAAACGCTAGCGGTGGAAGCAAAATCTAACCTTTTTTTGATTTCACTACTGTTGAAAAAAGTACAACATGATTATTATCCTATAATTATCAGCATATTACACAATTTGTTTTTATTCTGATTTTTTTTCTCTTTTTCGTTAGAATTTCACGCAAATCAGAGTAAATTCATCTTTTTTGGCGAATATCGAACGAACCGCTGATCTTTTAGAAAAACCCTAAAACCAATTTTGAGTCAGCGTCATTGATTAATCACTGACCAAAAAATAAGCCTAAAAGTTCAGCAGACCCTAATTATAATATGTATTCAATACTTTTCATCAGTTGTTACACGATACATGGTATCGCAACGATAAAAGTTTAACGAACTCTAGCCACTCATAAAATTGTAGTGTCTTTTAAAATCAAACAGATAGAGAATTTCTTATTGTGAAAAATTATGACGTCATTATTCTGGGTGCAGGTGCCGCAGGACTTTTTTGTGCATCACTCGCAGGGAAGCGTGGTTTGAATACACTGGTCTTGGATAACGGAAAAAAACTTGGCAGAAAAATCCTCATGTCAGGAGGCGGGCGTTGTAACTTTACCAATATCTATGCCGAACACAGTAATTACCTTTCCGCCAACCCTCACTTTTGTAAGTCAGCACTTGCTCGCTATACACAGTGGGATTTCATTGCGTTGGTTAATAAATATAATATCCCTTACCACGAGAAAACATTAGGCCAATTATTCTGTGACAATAGCGCCCAAGATATTGTTGATATGCTCGAAGAAGAGTGCCGCTTACCCAATATCACCATAAAATTGCGTAGCGAAGTGACTGGCGTTGAAAAAATAGACAATGGTTTTGTGGTAACAGTGAACGGAAATAAAGTGAGTGCACACTCACTTGTTGTCGCAACGGGCGGCCTATCCATGCCCGGACTAGGAGCGACACCTTTTGGTTATCGAATTGCCGAACAGTTCGGTCATCAGATTTTACCGACCCGCGCAGCGTTAGTTCCTTTTACACTGCATAAGCCGCTGTTAGAGACGCTACAAGTCCTCTCGGGTGTCTCTGTTGCAGCAACCGTTACCTCCGCCGATGGTACTTTATTTAAAGAAAATATTCTTTTTACTCACCGTGGCCTATCTGGCCCCGCTATTTTACAGATCTCCAATTATTGGAACCCCGGAGAGTTTGTAAGTATTAACTTACTTCCTGAACACTCTCTGACGGATTATTTGGCTGAAGAAAAGCAAACACATCCAAACCAATCCCTTAAAACAACACTCGCCAAATTATTACCAAAACGGTTAGTTGAAGTTTTGCAAACGCTAGGCCAGATACCTGATTGCGCACTCAAACAACTTACCCACCCACAAATTGAGACACTGCATAACAACTTACATCAGTGGCAAATACAACCTAATGGTACTGAAGGCTATCGTACCGCTGAGGTCACTTTAGGTGGCGTTGATACCCGCGAAATTTCATCGAAAACGATGGGCTCACTAAAAACAGAAGGATTATATTTCATCGGTGAGGTTTTGGATGTCACAGGCTGGCTAGGCGGTTATAACTTCCAATGGGCGTGGAGTTCGGCTGCGGCTTGCGCGGAAAATCTGCCGTTACATACAGAGCAATAAACTATTTAAAGGCGTAACCTACGCAAAAAATCATTTAAAGCCACGCAATGGTTTTTGCATAAACATAATTAAACGGGGTAATAGCGAGGCATTCTAACCTCAATAATACCCCTACTTTCCCTATGTATCGTTCAAAAATCTCGCTGAACCTATAAAAAGTTAATCCATTGAAAAATAATGGATATTATTTAATTTGATAGAAATCATATAATTGCGATTTTTATTGTAATTTATACGATTTTGATTAAAAAAAACACTTTACAAACGATAGTGATAACTATTATCATCAAATCACTACCTCGACATCACTGATACAGTCACTGTCTTGGCAGTACGACATTGCTCACATTGCTTCCAGTGTTTAGTTTAGCCAGCCTTGTGCTGGCTACTTTTTTATCTCCTGATCTTGTTCAAACTTTTTGAATTCTATGGTCAATCGTAACGGCTTCTCTCTATTATTAAATTGTTTAAACTGTCATCAACAAATTTAGCACTGTTCCAACATCGGTTGGCGATAGGCTTTTAAGGAGATGACACAATGATCTATTTACGCAAAGCAAATGAACGTGGCCATGCTAATCATGGTTGGCTAGATAGCTGGCATACTTTTTCGTTTGCCAATTATTATGATAAGCAATTTATGGGCTTCTCTGCGCTCCGTGTCATCAACGAAGACGTTATCGATGCAGGGCAAGGCTTTGGTACCCATCCTCATAAAGATATGGAGATCCTCACCTATGTTCTAGAAGGCACCGTTGAACATAAAGACAGCATGGGCAATATGGAGCAGATCCCAGCCGGTGAATTTCAAATAATGAGTGCGGGTACGGGAGTACGTCATTCTGAGTACAACCCTGATGATAAAAACCGCCTTCACCTTTATCAAATCTGGATTTTGCCGGAAAAGGCCGGTATCGAGCCACGTTATGAGCAAAAACGTTTTGATTCAAAGGATGGGAAACAGCTAGTGCTATCACCTGATGCGAGAGATGGCTCGCTAAAAGTGTATCAAGACATGACATTGTGGCGTTGGGCGTTATCGAACAATGACACCCAAACCTATGCGATTGCCGACAAACGCGTTGTTTGGATCCAAGTGGTTAAAGGCAACATCGAGGTTAATGGCCAAACTGCCACAACCAGCGATGGCTTAGCGATCTGGCAAGAAGCTAGCCTCACAATGACAGCGAGTGAAGACAGCGAAATTTTACTGTTTGATTTACCTGCGGCTGACTAATAGATGACTGCATGCAGATTTACCCACTCAATAAAAAACAAAGGCCCTGAATTCAGGGCCTTATAATTATTTGTTCAACAAACCCATTACAGTTTAGGGCCTGCTTTCACTAATGCTGCACCTGCTGGCGTGTCAGTATATTTGTCGAAGTTCTTCACGAAACGATCAGCCAAGTCTTTCGCTTTCTCATCCCATTGTGATTTATCAGCATAGGTATTACGAGGGTCAAGGATATTGGTATCAACGCCCGGTAATGCTGTTGGAACTTCCAAATCAAAGATTGGCAGCTTAATGGTATCTGCTTTTTCGATATCACCACTTAAGATAGCGTCAATAATAGCGCGCGTATCTTTAATAGAAATACGTTTACCAGTACCGTTCCAACCCGTATTCACTAAGTAAGCTTTCGCGCCGGCAGCTTCCATACGCTTAACTAATACTTCAGCATATTGTGTTGGGTGCAGTGATAGGAATGCCGCACCAAAACAGGCAGAGAAGGTTGGTGTTGGTTCAGTGACACCACGCTCAGTACCTGCCAACTTAGCCGTAAAGCCAGATAGGAAATGATACTGTGTTTGCTCTGGCGTCAAACGTGAAACTGGAGGTAACACCCCAAACGCATCTGCCGTTAAGAAAATGACTTTCGTCGCGTGACCCGCTTTAGAGACTGGCTTAACAATGTTTTCGATATGGTAGATTGGGTAAGAAACACGCGTGTTTTCTGTTTTCGAACCATCGTCAAAATCAACGCTACCATCCGCCAGTACCGTGACGTTTTCTAACAGAGCATCACGTTTGATGGCGCCATAGATATCTGGCTCGGCTTCTTTAGAAAGGTGGATAGTTTTTGCATAGCAACCACCTTCAAAGTTAAACACACCATCGTCATCCCAACCGTGCTCATCGTCACCGATTAGCTTACGTTTTGGATCTGTAGACAATGTTGTTTTACCTGTACCAGACAAGCCGAAGAAAATAGCGACATCGCCTTTTTCACCAACGTTAGCAGAACAGTGCATTGATGCGATGCCTTTAAGTGGCAACAGGTAGTTCATCATTGAGAACATACCTTTTTTCATTTCGCCGCCGTACCAAGAACCACCGATTAACTGCATGCGCTCTGTTAGGTTGAAAGCCACAAAGTTTTCTGAGTTCAGACCTTGCTCTTTCCAATTTGGGTTAGTGCATTTTGCACCGTTCATAACGATAAAGTCTGGCTCAAAACCAACCAGTTCTGCGTCAGTTGGGCGAATAAACATGTTTTTAACGAAATGCGCTTGCCATGCCACTTCCGTGATAAAACGCACTTTTAAGCGAGTGTCCGCATTCGCGCCACAGAATGCATCAACGATAAACAAACGTTTACCTGATAGCTGCTCTGTCACTAAATGTTTTAATTCATTCCAAACTTCTTGGGTCATTGGTTTGTTGTCGTTTTTACCTTTGCCCTGATCAGCCCACCAGACAGTATCACGGGTGACATCATCACGCACAATGTACTTATCTTTTGGTGAACGACCAGTAAAAATACCGGTATCAACCGCAACAGCACCTAACGTGGTCACTGTGCCACGCTCATAGCCTTCTAATCCAGGTTTAGTTTCTTCCTTGAATAGCAGTTCATAACTAGGGTTATAGACAACTTCGGCTACATCATGAATGCCATATTGTTCGAGTTCCTTCGGGGTAATACTTTTAGCGCTCATTATTATTGCTCCTGGTAATCATAACTAATCTACAGATGATCATAATTCTTTACGACTAATTAACAGCGATAGCTATCAAAGAATTGAAAATGTATAATTTTTTTTAATTCATTATGAGACTTAGAGCACGTAATAAGCCTTTAAAATTATAAAAAAAGGGTGCAAAATTGCACCCTCGTCACATAATTAGGTTGCTAAATCGTATCAGTGAAGTTGCTGATTTTGCTCATTTTTCAACCCTTGAATATCGGATTCAATAAATACGTAGTGTGAGCCACAATATTCACACTCCATATCAATTTTTCCATCTTTTTGCAATATATCGATAACATCTTCTTCAGGTAAAGTCATTAATGTGCTTTCACAACGCTCCCGTGAGCAAGTGCAACGAAATTCAACGGATTGTGGGTCGTATAGCGTAACATCTTCTTCATGATATAAACGATGTAGCACCTCTTTGACATCCAGCTCACTCAACTCTTCGCCTTTAATGGTCGCGGTCAACTGCACTAAGTGATCAAAGATATCATGGCTACCTTCATCCGCAGCAGGGAGTACTTGCAGTAACATGCCGCCGGCAATCGCTTTACCTTGTGATTCACCAACGCGAATAAACAAGCGCGTTGGTAACTGTTCTGACTGCATAAAGTAAGCATCAATGCACTCTTCTAGCGTTTCACCTTCGATTGCAACAATCCCTTGATAACGCTCCCCTTGATTGGGTGTGATAGTAATGACCATATAGCCATTACCAATCATCTGCTTTAGTGTGCTCCCAGCAACCACGGAGCCATCAACACGCGCAACACCCCGCATTTGTTGTAAGTTATTGCCATTAATAACAGCCAAATTCACTGGGCCATCACCTTGGATTTGTACAGTAATATCACCATCAAATTTCAATGTTGCGGTAAGCAGGCTGGTAGCAACAAGCAATTCACCTAATAGTCCTTTAACGGCATCTGGGTAGTCATGATTGTTCAGGATCTGCTGAAATGTCTCATCGACAGTGATCATCTCCCCACGTACAGCATGCTGTTCAAAAAGGAAACGGTGGAGTAGGTCTTGTTTAGCCATAATTTCTCTCTATTGCTTATGAGAGGCCTCGTTAAAAACCTCTCACCTTGATTAAAATGTTTTTAAATACGAATAACATCAACGGTTACACGTCATGGGAATTTGTCTGCTTAAATTTTAGCAGGGTTCGACGCTCTTTTTTATCGGGTCGCCGTTCTGGATGCGGCATCGTTAATGCGTTCATCTTCCGAGCTTGGGCCAATTTTTCACGCTGCTCTTGGCTCTCGGGGGTTTCACGATAAAGTAATTGGGCTTCTGGCGCGCCTCTGCGCTGACCACTCACTTCCAATACTTCGACAGTCCGTTCATCATTACCTTGCCTTAGCCTGATTAACGCATTCAGTTCAACAATTTTACCGGGCTTGGTCCTTTGCCCGTTGTAATGAACTTTTCCGCCATCAATCATATCGCGAGCTATCGAGCGTGTTTTGTAAAAACGCGCTGCCCATAACCATTTATCTAGGCGAACTTGTTCTGTAGGTGATTGTTTCATGATGTTATCCTCAGTGCCAATCTTTAAAATGAGGCCTCCATCATTTAGAAACTAACTTTGATTGGAGGGATTGTCTGCCTCAAAGCACTTATCATAATATCGTTTAATATTACGTAATCGCTTTTTATTATTCATGATACGGAATATGACTAAAGTACCATTTAATAACACGCCAATGCCGAGAAAGAGAGTGAATAAGGAACTGATCACATATTGCGACAATACCTTCTCATCCGGTTTGCTATGAAGGGTGATATGTAATGTCCCGTTCGCATCCGTCGACAAATCCGTGATAATACCTTCGACATCAAACGGGGTGTTGATAAGCAAGCCCGCTATCCGTTTAAGCTCCACCCAGCGTTGCAAAGGCGTCATATCATTGAATGTGCTCCCCACGATAAAATCGACGAGCGCTTTATTTTCATCACTGATCAGTAGCACGCCACCCGGTGGAGGGCTATTCAGTTTTGCAGCCTCTTTTTCAACTTCGACTTTGATAAATTCATATGTGGTGACTTCAACTAGCTTTTCCAAGGCCTCGGCACTACCTGCGCGTAATAAAACATGAGCGCCACTTAATTTCCCTGTGGACGCTTTAACAACAAGTGTTCCCCAATCATCGGTGCTGCCTAAATTGGTTAGCGCACTTTTCAGCTTAGAGCAGGCATGTTCTTGGTAACATAACTCGTTGGTTTTCAATATTATTTCAGAGAAATCAAAAATAATATTCATCCCTGATTTCATAATATCACGCTGTAAGCGCGGGTTAACCCCAACACTGTTTTTTTCAGGGTGTAGCTGCTTTTGCACTGTATTAAGTAGCCTAATTGCGCGCTCTATCACTTCAGATTCCGGGTCTGGCGTCAAATTCATATTGTTCCAATACACGCCTGAACAATCAAAAGGCGCAAACTGAGCATGATTCGTATCAGACAGATTAGGCGGCCGATAGCACATCCCAACCCCTTTCGCACTTAAGCTATCACCAACTTTTAATTTTCGCGTTTCCAGTTCAGCCACATTCATGACCTTGATCTTTTCAGCGCCCTCAAGCCATGCAAACCCGAGTTTGATGGGTAAGCACATGGATTGATAGGAAAACATCAAAAATAAAACCAGTAAACCAGTTGCGAGTATCAGGAGATTTTTTTTATATCGCCGATAAGGGTAATAGCGCTCCTCTTCGTGCAATGATAGAAATTGCCCATGCCGCAAAACCTGCCCTGACGGGTACATGTCTATCTGAGTCGCTTTGTTTAACTCATGGTGGATATAAGGTTCCCAATGGGAAGGATAATAGAGATCGATCCCCCCTATAGAGACGGTCGATGATTGCCTTTTATCTAGTTCCCCATACAGTTCCCACCGTTTCGGCTGCCCAAAAACGCACTGCACATCTTGTAATTTCTTAGGGAAGACACGTAAGCGAAAGAGAGCCAATAGGCCCGCAACAAAACAGAAAAAGGCTCCGACAAACCCCCATGACTGCAAAAAAGGAATGGCAATTAGTGCTAAATACCCAAGTAAAAAGCTCAAACAAATCAGTAAAGTGCCTAGCCAACCAGAGGAATGATTTAGCCGATGCTCCTCAATAGTTTCTTTGCGAACACGCAATACTTGAACATTAGGTTCTCCTCTTTCATGAATTGCCGCTTCAGGGGTAACAATTTCCTGAATATCATCAGAGGTCCACTCATAATTAAAATCTTTTAACGAGAAATTATTTAGAGAAATAATTAATGGTAGATGGTTAGTTTCAACTAACTCCATCACATTTTTTTGCTGTAAATAAGGTTCAAGCTGGTGGGGAAGTTTAACTTCAATGGTATCAATAAAATAACGCCAACTATTCGCTTGCTCTTGCCGCAAATTAAATCGAGTGACTGAATTACACACCGTTGCGATCACGGCATTTTTCTTCAATTGCCACGGTGTTTGCTCAGCGCTTTGGGAAGGAAAAGGGTTGGTACGTAAGTACTGAGAGATGATTTGATAGTCGTTATCTATCATCTTCCGGTAAGATGGCTCAGCTTGAGAAGGGATCTGATAGACACCAGAATTCCGCCCCCGCCTGAAATACAGAAAGGAAGCCATTATAGTTAGGCTAATTATAAAAATAGCCATTATAATGACGTAAGTAAGCATTTTTTCCCCAGTGAAATAATATCAAGAAAAGCATAGCAATCACGGCGCTATCGCTATATAAGCCAATTCCTATTCTATTTTTAGTTTTTATGTTAATTTACAATATGTTGTAATTAAAAAATTTTATTTATTAATCTGTGCTCTTTTTATACACTTCATATATACATAAAATAATTCAAGTTGTATGTTTGTATACATGCTAAGTACGCCATTTTAATATAAAAACCTAAGAGACGAAGCACTGTACCTTATTATCATACCTCTCACACAACTAGAAGTGCGATAGGTATACTAACAGCATTTTATCAACCCGATAATCTCTATCAATTTTTTTTGATATGGGTCATAGTTAACAACAGTGTAATAGCGACATTGTAGCGTCGCTGATATTTTTATTCACTCACCCTATTCGGGAATTGTTATGACTGAGCTTAAAAAGCCAAAAATCTTGAATATTCAGGATGTTGCTCATTCCAAGTTATTCAGTATCCAATCTGTTGACCTCGAGTTTAGCAACGGCGAAAAACGCATTTATGAAAGGATGCGTCCAGGGAAACGTGAGGCCGTACTCATTGTTCCTATCATCAATGATAGTTTGATCCTAATCCGTGAATACGCTGTCGGTATTGAAGATTACGAATTAGGGTTCCCTAAAGGCGCTATCGATCCCGGTGAAACCCCAATAGAAGCAGCACAACGCGAGTTAAAAGAAGAAATCGGTTTTGGTGCCAATCACATCACACAAGTGGCGAAACTCACCATGTCACCCTCTTACTTCTCTAGTAAGATGAATATTCTCATCGCAAGCGACCTTTATCATGAAAAGCTAGAAGGGGATGAACCAGAGCCTTTACAACAGGTTAGATGGCCAATTGCACGCATGATGGAGTTACTTGAACACCCTGATTTCAATGAAGCGCGTAATATCAGTGCCTTATTCTATCTTGAGCGTTATTTAAAAAAATACAATTAGCGCCATTTTTCCAAATAGATCACCGATTAATTTTTGCGTTAAAAATAAATAGGAAAATCAATACAACGATTTTCCTATTTAACATTTACTCTCTTGTTAGCTCCCCTTTGAACAGGGAGCCAAACACATTAGAACAGTTCTTGGCTCTCGCCGCCCTCTTCAAAGATAGTCGTTCCAACCTCTTGAATAGCATGCTCTTTAGGCTCAGTACCCTCAATAAAATACTCTTTACGAGAATTGCCTAGCTTACCCGTCCGACTATCAATAGAAACAGCAATGATCCCTTTCGGTGGCTTCATCATCGTAACCGGTACACCTTCTAAGATTGACTTCATAAAGTCATCCCATATTGGTTGAGCGCTTTTCGCCCCCGCTTCACCACCGCTGATTGCAGTGCGCCCTAAGGTACGCCTATTATCATCAAAACCAATCCAAGCCGAGGCGACAACATCAGGGCCGTAACCGGAGAACCAAGCATCTTTCGAGCTATTCGTTGTGCCTGTTTTACCACCAATATCACGGCGACCACCTAGATCTCTCGCTGCACGCCAGCCAGTACCTAACCAGCCTGGTTCACCATAGATATTCGTCATCATTGCATCCCTAATTAAGAACGCTAAAGGTGTGCTGATAACATGAGGCGCATACATATCTTGAGGTGTCGCTTCTTTTGGTGCCGCAGATGTCACTTCCATCGTTGGCTCTTGCTCCGTTGGTTTATCATCTGATTGAGTAATTTCTTCTGTCGACTCGTCATCAACACCTTTAAGGGCGATCGTACGCTCCGTATTTCCATAAATCACTGGAATATCAGTACAATCAGGGCAAGCTATTCTTGGATTAGCTTCAAAAAGCACCTCACCCTCTGCATTCTCAATTTTTTGGATATAGTAAGGGTCAATCAGATAACCACCATTCACCATCACCGCATAGCCTCGCACCATCTGCATTGGCGTAAATGATGGCGCACCGAGCGCTAAGGCTTCAGTCCGATTGATATTTTCCGCAGGGAAGCCAAAACGTGTGAGGTAATCGGCTGCATAGTCAACCCCCATCGCTCTCATGGCGCGTACCATAACCACGTTCTTTGATTCACCTAACCCTTGTCTTAAGCGGATAGGGCCTGCATAACGAGGTGGTGAGTTTTTCGGCCGCCAATCTGACCCTGCTCCCGCATCCCAACGACTGATAGGAACATCATTTAACAGTGATGCCAGCGTCAAGCCTTTATCCATCGCTGCTGTATACAAGAAAGGTTTGATATTCGAGCCAACTTGGCGTAATGACTGAGTGACGCGGTTAAACTCACTCATATTAAAGTCAAAGCCACCCACTAAGGCGATAATCGCACCATTATTTGGGTTCAATGCCACAAAAGCCCCGTTAACTTCAGGAACCTGTCCCAGCCACCAAATATCTTTTACTTTGCGGATCCAAACTTGCTCACCTGCTTTCATCACCGCATTCACTTTACTTGGCATGGCACCTTGCTGGGTATCGGAAATGAATTTACGCGCCCAACGCACACCCGCTAAAGTGATTTTCTCTGTTGAGCCATCGGCCAATTGCACCGTCGCTTCGCTGTCCGTTGAGGAAAGGACAACAGCAGGTAATAATGGCCCATAAACAGGGGATTTTTTAAGTTTTTCGATAATTTTTTCTGTCGTCCAGGCAGGCTCTCCTGCTGTCCACAACACGTCTGCTGGCCCGCGATAACCATGACGGACATCATAATCAATTAAATTATTGCGTACCGCATCAGTGGCTGCGAGTTGGTCTTTGCGAATAACCGTTGTGTAGACTTTGTAACCGTCAGTATAAGCATCTTCACCATGTTGCTCATACAATGTTTGGCGTGCCATTTCGGCGAGGTAGGGTGCTGAGAAATCAATTTTCGGTGCGTGATAAGACGCTTCAATTCGCTCATTTTTTGCCTGTTCATATTCAGCTTGGGTGATGTATTTTTCTTCTAGCATACGCCCAAGCACCACATTACGACGGCTAATCGCTTTTTCATAAGAGAATAAAGGATTTGATGTCGAAGGTGCTTTTGGTAAGCCCGCGATCATCGCCATTTCACTGAGCGTTAATTCATTGACCGTTTTACCAAAATACACATACGCGGCTGCGCCAACCCCATATGCACGGTTACCAAGGTAAATTTTATTGAGGTACAGTTCCATGATCTCATTTTTGGTGAATAACTGCTCAATTCTCACCGCAAGAAAGACCTCTTTTACCTTACGCATTATGGTTCTTTCTGGGCTTAAGTAAAAGTTTCTGGCTAATTGCTGGGTGATTGTACTCGCCCCTTGGGAAGCACGACCCGAAGATGCCATTACCGTAACGGCACGGAAAATACCCACAGGGTCGATACCATGATGCTCATAAAAACGGCTATCTTCCGTTGCAATAAAGGCCTTGATCATCAGGGGGGGGATATCAGCTAATGGCAGCGGAATACGGCGTTTTTCACCATATTGTGCAATTAATTCACCATCAGCACTGAAGATTTGCATCGGCGTTTGTAGGCGGATGTCTTTCATTGTTGCGACGTCAGGTAACTCATTTTCGACATATTTGTACATGCCAAAAATCGAGGCGGTTCCCAAAAAAATGCAACAAATAACAATAATAAAAAAATATTTTACGAACTTCACCGGATAATTCCCATACTCAACAGACAGGAGGGTTTAGATATAGCTGGCGCGTAGTATAAAGCTTATACAGCTCAATAGAAATCGTAATTTATTTGTTGATGATAAGGAAATTATCTATGTATTCACAAAAATGGAACATCGGAATAGACCTTTGCCAAGCCTCAATTCAACTTGTTGCCACAAAACAAAACCGCAAACGGCGGTACTTATGCGAGTGTTGGCAACATAATATTCCAAACGAAATCACCAGCCAATCTGAACATGATAGATACGAGATGCTACTGAAAATTTTAATACAATGGCGTCGGAAATTACCTAAAAATTGTCAGGTCTCAATGGCATTTTCTGCTCTGAGAACATTAAAACAGCAAGTGACTTTACCTGAACAAGTGACTTTAAAGCAACCTGAGCTAGGTTGGTACTTACAAAGCTGCGCCGAAAAATTGTTTCCACTAAGTTCAGAAGATTTGGTGATCGATTATCGTGTGATAGACAATCGAGCCTACCTAAACGGGGTACGTAAGTCAGAGATCGTGTTTTGGCAAAATTTATTACATGACAGTGGCTTCTTGTTAACCGCAATTGATGTCGCCCCTTGTGTCTTACGTTACATTGCACGCTATGCTGGGTTACCCGATGAGAGTTGGCTAATACATTATCGCCAAGGGGAGTGGCTATGGACTGGCCCCGTCAGTCAACCTGCAACTTATAATCAAATCCAAGAAAATGACATCACCACACTTCCACAAATTATCGCTCTACTCAATGAAAACAATGGGCCACTAAAATTGCCTCTCTATTATATCGGCGATCACCATAAGTCTCAGGCAGTACATTCATGGAGCCTATTGCAAGCCTTTCATAACCATACCGTTAGGCTCCCTCACCAACTCGGTGATTTTGTGGTTGCAACAGGTTTAGCGTTACGCGATAAGGATCGTGACCATGTATCAAGTTAATTTTTTACCTTGGCGGCAACAGCGTATTACTCGCAATAAACGGCGGTGTTTCGCGCTATTTATTCTGCAAAGTTGTCTAGTCGCGATCGTGGTTATCTACAGTTCTTCACAACAGCAGTTCGAACAAACACAGTGGCAGATCACCAAAATGCAACTCGAACAACATGTCGCGCAAAAGCAGCAACAGATAAAGGTGATTAACGAAAAACAAGCCAAGCTCGCTGAATGGCAAACGCACCGACAACACCTTAATCGGCAAGCACAAAGTAACCGAACTCGGTTAAATCTTCTTTATAAGCTACCTGAACTTACACCGCAAAAAAGCTGGCTCGCGAAGGTCTCACTCACTGGTAATAACCTAGAAATAGCTGCTGTTAGCTATGATTTTCACGATATTAGCCAATTGATCACTCGCTTAGAAAGCAACCCGTTATTGCATCAAGTACAACTCATAAAAATGGGGAAAACTCGTCAGGTTAACTACTTGCATGTAAGTGCACACTATCAGGAGGAGACGAATGAATGATAATGCCTCTGGGTTTTGGTATCGCCCTTTTTGGCAACAAACTATTCCTCTTTGGGTTGCTACGATTGCTATCTTACTGGCTTACACCTTTTTTTATTGGCAGGAAGTGGAGTCTCAACTGACTGAACTTAAAAATAAAACTCAGCATATCGCCTCTCAATCACAACAATATACGCAGGCACTAACACAACTTCCTTCACTCCATCAACTTGAGCAACAAATGGTGGCTCTGGAGCAAGAATTAACATTATCAAAACAAAACGCAACACAATTTGTGGCTCATATACAACACATGGTTACCCAAACAAAGGTCGTACTTAACCGTTTACAACCCTCGCCGGCTGTAGCGGCCAATGAGCAGCGTTATCAGGTTGAAGTTCAAGGTGATTACCCGCAAATTTACCGCTTCATCCATGCCATTATCACGCCCGCATCATACCAAACAGGTCTCATTTCTGAGGTACGTTTTTCGCCTCGCAATGGCGAGTTAACAGCCACATTCACCCTCTCATTTATCAAGGATGATATTAATGAACAATAAACTGTTTTTAGCTGTAATCATTGTTTTTACTATTCCCTTAAACGTGATCGCTCAAGAGATGCGCGACCCCTTCATCCCTCTGCCTTTAGATGAAACTCACCAAAAGCTCGCCTCTCCCTCACCAACTCCCTCTCATCAACCCGTCGAGAATCCATTCATCGAAAAAATCTTTAAACTCACATCCATAAGTGCAACAGATGCCCTCGAACAGTTAAAACACCCTGAAAATGCTTTATTATCGAGCCAAGCTACCGCCATCAGCCACTTTGCAACAAATAGTTTAGTGATAAAAGAGACAAAAACCCGCTTACAACTGATTGAAGAGTGGTTAAAGCAACTTGATGTTCCTAAACAGCAAGTCCAAATTACCGCACACATTATCAGCAGCAGCCGGACAGCCCTGCAAGAGTTAGGCTTGGAGTGGGGAATGTTATCGGGTAGCCCCAATAATAGCCGCTACCAGCGTTATAACCGCTATGACTCTTCATCAGGTCAGTTTAATTTACTTCGGCTGGGCGAAGGGCTGTTAGAACTTAAACTTAATGCTTTAGAAAAAGAAAATTTGCTCTCTATTATCGCAAGCCCTCGTTTGATGGCTTCACACAAACACCCCGCCAGTATTCAGCAAGGGTCTGAAATCCCCTATGTCACTAGCACAGAAAAGAAAACACACGTTCAGTTTAAAGATGCGGTATTAGGAATGGAGGTCACGCCAACTCTCTCACGCGGAGATCACGTTGAGCTACTACTGAAAATCAGTCATAACTCCCCTGATAAAGCGATTACCACCAGTGATGAACACTATTTAGCGATCAATAAGCAAGAAATCGCTACCTCTGTCACGATACGCAACAATGAAACATTGATACTCGGCGGCATTTTTCAACAGAAGCAAGAAAAAACAGAAACAGGCCTACCTTTTCTTTCCAACATTCCCCTTTTGGGAAAGTTATTTACCAATACAGGTGAACATATTGACCGTAGAGTTCTTGTGGTTTTTATCACACCAAAGCTGATCAATATTTAGATAAAAAAATAATATTGATACTTCAAGTAGTTGAATGAATATAAAGGAAATGTGAGCAGAGAAAATTATTTTTTATGCCATAAACTTACCGGATAAATTTGACGCTGACGTCGTTTTAGCATACAAGGTTACCCATTGAGTGTTCTAACTATCAGTAGATTAAAGAACAAGCTATCAGCCGCTTATAAAATAGCCGCAATCAATTTGCTCTATAAATTAACACGTTCCTCTGCTTTTATATGCAGTGGCAATACTGTTAAAACTCATGTTGAACAAAACGTTAGGCAAAATAGACGGCATAATAGAAGAAACCAGTAACACAAATGTGGCACTTTGTTCGCTCAGTGCCACATTTATATAGTTGCAATTCAGGTTGATGTATTGAGATAATTTTCTTATCTGATCTCACTTATCACTCATGAGGTTTCAGTTTAGGTCCCGTCGCTAATTCGATTGGCGGGGCGGGTTATCATTAACGAATAATCGTAGTAATACCAAAAAACATGGCAGAGAAACGCAATATCTTTCTGGTTGGACCGATGGGTGCCGGCAAAAGCACTATTGGTCGTCAATTGGCTCAACAGCTTAATATGGAGTTTTTCGACTCTGATCACGAGATTGAAAAACGTACAGGTGCAGATGTAGGCTGGGTCTTTGACCTAGAAGGCGAGGAAGGCTTCCGCGAGCGCGAAGAAAAAATCATCAATGAGCTTACCGAAAAACAAGGCATCGTACTGGCAACGGGTGGCGGTTCAGTAAAATCGAAAGAAACTCGCAATCGCCTATCTGCTCGTGGTGTTGTTGTGTATCTCGAAACCACTATCGAGAAACAGTTGTCTCGAACTCAACGTGATAAAAAACGGCCACTATTACAAGTGGATGAACCGGCTCGTGAAGTTCTTGAAAAATTGGCATCTGAACGCAACCCGATGTATGAAGAAATTGCTGATATCACCATTCATACTGATGAGCAAAGTGCCAAAGTTGTCGCAAGCCAAATCATTGAGCTGTTAGAAAAAAACTAACTTAACATTACTCATGGCAACAAGGTAAAGCAAGATGGAAAAAGTCACTGTTACTCTGGATGAACGCAGTTATCCAATCACAATTGCTCCGGGTCTTTATAACCAACCAGATGCTTTTTGGCCACTCAAAGCGGGTCAACGAGCTATGTTGGTGACCAACGAGACACTTGCGCCTATCTATCTTGAGAAAGTGACGCGTGCTCTTGAAGCAGCAGGGGTAACAGTAGATTCAATCATTTTACCGGATGGGGAACAGTATAAATCCTTGTTCATTATGAACGATGTTTTCACTGCCTTACTCGAAAAACGCCATAATCGCGATACCACCCTCATAGCACTTGGTGGGGGTGTTATCGGTGACCTAACAGGTTTCGCCGCAGCAAGTTATCAACGTGGGGTTCGTTTTATCCAAGTACCAACCACCTTGTTATCACAAGTAGATTCATCCGTAGGCGGCAAAACCGCGGTAAACCATCCATTAGGCAAAAATATGATCGGGGCATTTTATCAGCCCGCCTCTGTCATCATCGACCTTGATTGCTTAAAAACGTTACCGAAAAGAGAGCTTTCATCTGGTCTTGCTGAAGTCATCAAGTATGGCATCATCCTTGATGGTGAGTTTTTCAGCTGGCTAGAAGCGAATATCGACGCTCTAATGGCTCTTGATAATCAAGCCATGGCTTACTGCATCCGTCGCTGCTGTGAATTAAAAGCACAGGTCGTCGCGGCTGATGAGAAAGAGACTAGCGGCTTAAGGGCGCTACTTAACCTTGGCCATACTTTTGGTCATGCTATTGAAGCCCATATGGGCTATGGCGTTTGGCTGCACGGTGAAGCCGTTGCAGCAGGTATGGTGATGGCGGCTAAAACGGCAGAACGCATAGGCACATTCACCGCACACCAAACTCAGCGAATTATCGCCTTGTTAGAACGCGCTGAGCTACCTGTGACGGGTCCTGAGCAAATGAAACCGGATGACTATTTACCTCATATGATGCGGGATAAAAAGGTCATGGGCGGGAAACTCCATCTTATCTTACCTACCACAATCGGCCATGCAGAAATGCGCTCAGATATTGAAACACAAACAGTACGAGATGCGATATCGTCCTGTTTACCCGAAACCTAAGCCATCTTGTGTGATTATCAGCCAGAAACAGATAAAACCATCCAGATAATTTGAGGTTTTAAAATGTTTCTGGCAGATATGTCTTAAAATCGTTAAATTATAAGCTATGCCTAAAGTTTCAGGTTACAACACACTCTCAAACACTTAGACTTTTAGACATGCAATATCATATGTCGTATTAATCATATGAAGACGATATGACAAGTATAAGACTATCCTTTGCAACATCGCGGGTATACACTATTTACTCGTGAAGAGGCCGTAATGAAAAGAGAAATTTTATCTCGATTACAAGGTGATATTTATTCGGGAGGGCAAAATGGACGAATTTAAACCAGATAATCAGCCTAATACACAAAATGATCTACGGCCAGATACATCCGACCGACCGGCAGGTCGTAGCCGTCCATCATCAACAGCAAAACCTAAACTCACGATATCTCGCCAACATATTATGATTGGTGTAGGTGTTTTGGTGCTGTTATTACTGATTATCGCCATTAGCTCAGCCTTAAAAGCTCCAACAGAGCATGAAAAGCAGCAAACTGATACAACGGCAAACGAGCGTAATATCGATTTGTCTAGCTCTTCATCGCTTAGCAATAATCAAAGCCCATCAGGCCAGGCACAAGAGATAAACGTACCGCCTGTGAACCCAGTACCTACCCAAGGTACTCAACAGCAACAAACAAATAATTATGGTGAACGGATTGAAATCCCGGGTGATGTTGTCGATGCCCTAAACCAAGGTCAATCACTCAACCAAGGCACGGCGAATACGCCGGCACAAAATATTGCACCGCCTCCTGTGACACAAACGCCACCGGCCCAAAAGCCACAAACGGTGCCTGCAAAACCAGAGAGGACGCAAACAAAGCCTGTTGAAACTAAACAACCGACTCAACCTAAGCAGTCAGCAAAAACAACCACGGCGAACCAAAATCAAAGTGGTAACTTAATGTCAGCGCCTGCGAGTAACTACACATTACAATTAAGCAGTGCAAGCCGTTCTGATACACTAGAAGCTTTCGCTAAACAACATAAACTCAATAACTATAAAGTTTATAAAACAATCCGTAATGGGCAAACTTGGTATGTTCTGATCCACGGCAACTATCGCTCCGTCAATGAAGCTAAAAGCGCTATTGCGACTTTACCAGCCGAAATTCAAGCGAAAAAACCATGGGTTAGAAATATGAAGCAAGTTCAACAGGATCAGAAATAACAACGTTTTATAGCGGGCGCATTATGCTGTCCTGACAGAGTACCCAATACTACTCTAAACGTTTGTAACAATAAGACGGCATGAAAAAAACACGCGCTTTTTTGAAATGGGCCGGCGGCAAATACCCTCTAGTGGAAGATATCAAAAAACATCTTCCACAGGGTGATTGCTTGATCGAGCCCTTTGTAGGAGCAGGTTCTGTTTTCCTAAATACCAGCTACGATGCTTATGTCCTAGCTGATATCAACAGCGACCTCATTAACCTCTACAATACCGTAAAATACCGTACAGACTCTTTCATCGGAGAAGTACGCGAGATCTTTACGCCTGAATTTAATACCGCCGAGCAGTATTACATTAAACGTCAAGAATTTAACCAATCTACAGACCCTATCAAACGTAGCGTATTATTTTTATATCTAAATCGCCACTGCTACAACGGGCTATGTCGTTATAATTCACGCGGCGAATTTAATGTGCCTTTTGGTCGTTATAAAAAGCCCTACTTTCCAGAAGAAGAACTACTGTGGTTTGCCGATAAAGCGCAAAAAGCGACCTTTGTGACCCAAGATTATGAAAGTACGCTGCTATCTGCGGAATCAGGCTCGGTCGTTTATTGTGACCCTCCGTATGCTCCGCTTTCCGAAACAGCGAACTTTACGGCCTATCACACCAATGCCTTTAGCGCTCAAAAACAACAAAATCTTGCGCGATTAGCCCATTATTTGTCTTCAGATCGCAAAATTCCGGTTCTGATTTCAAATCATGACACGCCAGCAACAAGAGAGTGGTATCATCAAGCTAAATTACACATTGTCAAAGTGCGTCGAACAATCAGTCGAAACATACTTAATCGCGCGAAAGTCAATGAGTTGTTGGCACTATATAACGGGGAGCCTGCGCTAAAACTCCCCAAAAACGCTGATAAGAAAAACATCAAGCGCCTCTCGTCTGGCGTGGAATGACTCTCAGGTGACGTTTAAATAATCGGAGACAATAATGAAAGATTTTCTCATTGCCCCATCTATTTTATCTGCAGATTTTGCCCGTTTAGGCGAAGATACCGCAAAAGTACTAGCCGCTGGCGCGGATATCGTGCATTTTGACGTTATGGACAACCACTATGTTCCTAACCTCACGTTCGGTGCACCGATTTGTAAAGCCCTACGCGACTACGGAATTACTGCGCCAATCGATGTCCACTTGATGGTTAAACCTGTCGACAGAATTATCCCTGACTTTGCAAAAGCAGGCGCAAATCATATCAGCTTCCACGTTGAAGCCAGCGAACATGTCGATAGAACACTACAGTTAATCAAAGAACATGGCTGTACTGCTGGCCTCGTTTTCAACCCAGCAACACCATTGAGCCACCTAGAGTATGTGATGGATAAAGTCGATATGATCCTACTCATGTCGGTAAACCCAGGCTTTGGTGGTCAATCCTTTATTCCACATACGCTGACTAAATTGCGCCAAGTCCGTAAAATGATCGATGAAAGTGGCTATGATATTCGTTTAGAAATCGATGGCGGTGTTAAAGTTGATAATATTGCCGAAATTGCCGCTGCTGGTGCCGACACCTTTGTTGCAGGATCTGCAATTTTTGGTCAGCCTGATTACAAAACCGTCATTGATCAAATGCGTAAGGAATTACAAAAGGTATCTCAATGACACAACCGAGTTTAGAAAACATCAAAGCAATTGCCTTTGATTTAGATGGTACTCTCGTTGACAGTGCTGGTGGATTAGCTGAAGCGCTAGATAACGCATTAAAAGAACAAGGTTTTCCACCAGCAGGGAAAGAGCGTGTTTCAATTTGGGTAGGTAACGGTGCCGATGTCATGATTGAACGCGCATTAACATGGGCGGGAGCAACCATCACTCCCGAGCTTCACCAAGCGACCCGTGACAGTTTTGATAAATTCTATGCCACCGCTGTGACAACGGGCAGCGAACTATTTCCAGAAGTCAAAGAGACGTTAGAAAAGCTCGCATTCCATAACATCCCTATGGCCATAGTGACCAATAAACCCACTCCTTTTATCGCGCCATTACTGAAAAAATTAGCCATTGATCGCTATTTTTCGTTAGTGCTTGGCGGCGATGATGTGAAAGAGAAAAAGCCACACCCAGCGCCACTGTATCTCACCATGGGCAAGCTTGGTTTACGTAAAGAGGAATTGCTTTTTGTCGGTGATTCCCGTAATGATATTATTGCGGCAAAAAGCGCACAATGCCTTAGCGTTGGCCTAACTTACGGTTATAACTATGGTGAATCAATCGCTCTGAGTGAGCCTGACTGTGTATTAACACACTTTTCAGATATCCTGCCTACCATCGGTTTATCTGACACAAAATAATTAAAGGATATAAAAAGAAATGAGTGAACCCACTGAAAAACAAAAGCAAACCCAAAAACCTATCGTATTCAGCGGCGCGCAGCCTTCCGGTGAATTGACCATCGGTAACTACATGGGTGCGCTACGTCAGTGGGTACAAATGCAAGATGATTACGACTGCATCTATTGTATCGTTGACCAACATGCGATCACTGTACGTCAAGACCCTGACGAGCTACGCAAAAGAACCCTCGATACCTTAGCACTCTACCTCGCTTGTGGCATTGACCCGAATAAAAGCACTATTTTTGTTCAATCCCATGTGCCGCAACATGCGCAACTTAGCTGGGCGCTAAACTGTTACACTTACTTCGGCGAACTAAGCCGTATGACACAATTTAAAGATAAATCAGCGCGTCATGCAGAAAACATTAACGCTGGTTTATTTGATTATCCTGTATTAATGGCTGCCGATATTTTACTTTATCAAACTAACCAAGTTCCTGTTGGTATCGACCAAAAACAGCATCTTGAGTTAAGCCGTGATATTGCACAGCGTTTTAACGCGATTTATGGCGATATCTTTACCGTGCCAGATCCTTTTATTCCGACTGGAGGTGGCGCTCGTGTCATGGCTTTGCAAGATCCAATGAAGAAAATGTCTAAGTCTGATGATAACCGCAATAACGTTATCGCCCTGCTTGAAGATCCAAAATCAGCAGCGAAAAAAATCAAACGTGCGGTCACTGACTCAGAAGAGCCGCCTCGTGTTCGTTATGACATCGAAAACAAACCAGGTGTTTCAAACCTGCTAGATATTTTATCTGGCGTAACGGGTAAAAAGATTGCCGAGCTTGAAGCCGAATTTGAAGGTCAAATGTACGGTCATTTTAAAGGTGCAGTGGCAGATGCCGTCTCTGGCATGTTGGCTACACTCCAAGAGCGTTATCATCAATTCCGTAATGACGAAGCGCTGCTCAACAAAATTATGGATGAAGGCGCAACCAAAGCGGCAGCACGCGCGCAAGAAACCGTTGATAAAGTTTATGAAGCCATTGGTTTTGTAAAACGCCCTCAGCTGTAATTCATACACGCCCTTATCTCTTCTAAAAGGTAAGGGCTTTTAATTTAAAAACTCACCTTTCTCTTCACCTTCAATTATTTTCAACAACCTCATCGATTTATCTCTCTGGTGTCTCTGTGCTTTTCTCAGTCAAATAGCTCACTCATTGATATGTAATAACGTTAAGGTGAATCTATGTTATTCAAAAATAAATATGCTTTTGTTCAAGGTGGGTCAAGAGGTATCGGTGCTGCTATCGTCAAACAATTTGCTCAAGCTGGGGCCAGTGTCGCTTTTACCTACGCCTCTTCTGACGATAAAGCTAAAGCTTTAGTGGCTGAAATTGAGCAATTTTCAGGTAACGTATTGGCAATCAAAGCAAATAGCGCTGATGAAAATGAAATAAAAGCCGCCATCACACAAGCCGCCAATACATTTGGTAGCCTTGATATCTTAGTTAACAATGTTGGTATTTTAGAGCTAGGAACATTAGATACCCTATCATTAGAAGCGTTCGATCGCTCCTATCACCTCAATGTTCGTAGCCTATTTATTGC
Source organism: Providencia sp. PROV119 (assembly GCF_028482435.1). Lineage (NCBI taxonomy): Bacteria > Pseudomonadati > Pseudomonadota > Gammaproteobacteria > Enterobacterales > Morganellaceae > Providencia > Providencia sp. PROV119. Next base: position 18,629 of record NZ_JAMPQL010000032.1, on the reverse strand, counting down.
CAGCCAAGCTGCATTAGAAGTGATGAATAATAATGGGCGCATTATTCATATTGGTAGCATTAACGCACAAAGAGTACCATTTGAAGGCGGTAGTGCTTATGCGATGAGCAAAGCCGCTATCGTAGGGCTTACTAAAGGGATGGCTCGTGATGTCGCTAGCCGAGGCATTACTGTGAATAATATCCAGCCCGGTCCTGTCAACACGGACATGAATCCTGAACAAGGTGAGTTTGCAGAGAGTTTAAAACAGATCATGGCATTAAAACGTTATGCCAGCGCCGATGAAATAGCCAGTTTTGTCGTTTATTTAGCCAGCCCTGCCGCTGCTTATATCACAGGTGCAAGCTTAAATATTGATGGTGGATTTAGCATCTAATTATCTTAATAGCATAAAAAAACGGGAGGCATCTCCCGTTTTTTCACTTAATGAAATTTATTGAAAATCTGTATCGGTATAAAGCTTCGTTGCTTTTACACTTTCAATATTTTTCGCGCCACCCAACATCATATTAATGGATAATTCTTTATTCAGTTGCTGAATAACGGAATTCACCCCTTCCGCGCCCCCTAAATTTAATCCATATAAAATTGGACGACCCACCGCAACAACATCAGCACCACTTGCTAGCGCTTTAAACACATGGGAGCCACGGCGAACACCACTATCAAAAACAATAGGAACACGTTTGTTGACCACTTTTGCAATGGAAGGCAAAACATCAAAAGAAGCTGGGCCGCTATCTAATTGTCGCCCACCATGGTTAGATACCCAAATTGCATCTGCACCAGCCTTGATCACTCTATCTGCATCTTCAGGTGATTGGATCCCTTTCACTATCACAGGCAAACCCGATAGTTTTTTCACGTAAGCAATATCTGCTGGGGTAAAGGCTTGTTTAGCTTGAGCATAAATTTCGCTGATCCCTGCCCCTTTACCTGTTTTAGAGCCATCATCATTTTGTTTAGCGAACAGTTCTAAATTGGCAAAACCAAGTGGGAATTGGAAGTTATTGCGAATATCATCTTCGCGATAGCCACCAACTGGCGAATCCACCGTTAAAATAATCGCTTTAGCACCACTCTCTTTAGCTCGTTTCAAGGTAAACTCATTGAAAGCATTATTCTTGCTCATATAAAGTTGGAAGAAGAATGGGCTTTCCCCTGAAACTTCGGCGACTTCTTCAATAGTCTTGTTACCATAAGTACTTAATGAAAAAATTGAGCCAGCTTTCGCCATCCCTTTGGCTGTCGCAATTTCACCGTCTTGATGGGCCAAACCTTGAGCAGCCATTGGGGCTTGAATAATTGGCGTTTTTAAATCAATCCCTAAAAATTGGGTTGATAAGTCAATATCTTTAATTTCAATCCCTTGCATTACCCGCGGCATAATGTATTTTCTATCAAAGCTACGCGTATTTTTATCTAGGTTCAGCTCATCTTCGGCCCCACCACGAATATAGCCAAAAGCCCCTTTTTCCATGTTTTTCGCAACTTGGTCTTCTAACTCATCTAAATTGATAATTTTAATCGGTCCTTCTTTGGTACTCGCTTGATAATCCGCGGCTTGTACAGCCCCAACAGATAAGGTCAAAGCCAGTATCGCCGATGACATCACCGCGATGGGCTGTTTTTTTGCTCTGTGTAACATACTCCACCTCCTCAACTTATTGTTTGATAGCTTCCGCTTGTATTTTTATCACTACCTCTTTTGCCATTCCCTCTTTTGCAAGGAAATCCACCCCCCATTTTGTACGGTCAATGGTCGTTTCAAAGTCACCACCACAAACATCCGCTTTAAAAATAGGACTGAAATAACAGCCGAATTTCGTTGTTTTCAACTGAACGGGATGAGACTGTCCTTTCATGGTTAAAATGCCATCAATAGAAACAGGTTTATTATCCGCAAAGTTCCATTTAGTTGATTTAAATTCGATGGTTGGGTATTTCTCTACATCTAACATATCGGCGCTCTTAATATGGTTATCAAACGCTGTTAGACCGGTATTTAATGTCTCCGCTGGGATTTTGACATTAATGCTTCCCTTGTTTTTTTCTGGGGAATAGCTCATATCACCACGAATGTTGTAGAAACCACCGCTATTGGTCGATGTATTAAAGTGATCAATATAGAAAACCGCTTTAGTATGGGTTGGATCTAACTGATAATTTGCGGCTTGAGCAGTACCGGCTACCAATAGTGAAGCCAATAATGGCAATACAATCTTTTTCATGGAATACATCCTAATTATTTGTTTTATCTAAATTAATACAGATAGGTAGCCTCTACTTTTAGTAAAGGCTACGGATAATTCGAGTTAAAAATAAGGCTTAGCGTTCTGAATCTAATTGCTCATTGTTTTTCAAAACATCTTGAGCTTTCATATAGCTTTCAATGAGCAGTTGATATGCAGGGAAAATTTGCGTGTAAGCTTGTGCCCATTCTGCCGCATCTTCACGATTCCACGTTTTCTGAATTTCAGACGCGACCGCGGCTGTATCCATTGGTACAACACCAGCTTGAACCATGCGTGCTAAGGTGATTTCTTGTGCCATTTTGCTATAAGTACCAGATGCATCAATGACGACAAAAACTTGGTAACCGTCAGCTACCGCACTAATAGCAGGGAAAGCCATGCAAACACTGGTTATCGTGCCCGCGATAATCAGTTGTTTTTTACCCGTTGCTTTAACTGCTTCAACAAATTCAGGGTTATCCCATGCGTTGATTTCACCGCGACGTGCAATATATTGTGCATGTGGCGCATTTTGGTGAATTTCAGGGATCAGAGGGCCATTCGGGCCTTGTGGTACAGATGCTGTTGTGATGACAGGCATTTTTGCCAATGAAGCTATTTTTGCGAGAACAGCAGCACGCGCTCGCAGCTCTGTCATTGGCATATCACCGACAGTTTGGAACAAACCACTTTGATGGTCTATCAATAACATCACTGCATCATCTGGATTAATAACAGGACGCTGTCCATTGAAGTTTGCCGGATTACTCATAATGAAACCTCTCAATCAATAAAATAATGAAATGCTTTTAAACGAGAAATAGAACAATCGTTGCCCCGCTCTCTTGTTATTTACATTAATTCATCGATTTTTTGTTGAGTAGTCCGGTTTTTAGTAAACACTGTTCTAAAAATAGGATAATGGAAACCAGAACTATTGTTCTAGTAATGAAACAATGAAACCTATTTTTACCACTACTGATAACGAAATCGTGCCCCTATGATAAATACATCAGAATCTATTTTAGGAGCATAACCATGAAAAAGATCATTGGTATTTATAACGCACCTCGCAGTCATTGGGTTGGAGATGGCTTCCCTGTTCGCTCATTATTTAGCTATAACAACCACGGGAAATATCTCAACCCATTTCTTTTACTTGATAGAGCGGGGCCTTTTACCTTCCCAAGCTCAGATGCTGAGAACCGTGGTGTTGGAGAGCATCCGCACAAAGGGTTCGAAACGGTAACTATCGTCTATGATGGTGAGGTTGCACATCATGATTCTACAGGTGAAGGGGGCGTGATTGGTCCAGGAGATGTTCAGTGGATGACTGCGGCATCCGGTATTTTACATCAAGAATACCAATCCGATGATTTTATGAAAAATGGCGGCACCTTAGATATGGTGCAACTGTGGGTCAACTTACCGGCTAAAGATAAATTGGCGTCTCCGGGATACCAACTGCTAAAAAGTAGCCATATTCCGAATATTGCTTTACCTAATGATGCAGGCTATTTACGCGTCATTGCAGGTAACTATCTAGGAAATAATGGTGCTGCACGTACATTTACCCCTTTAGATGTTTGGGATCTCAAACTGAAAAAAGGTAAAACAGTAGGGTTACAAACTAAAGCCGGTCGTAATGTTGGTTTAGTGATGTTACATGGCTCGTTAATTGTTGATGGTCACGCTAGTTTAAATGAGGGAGAGCTGCTCATCCTTGATAGTAGTGACAGTAATATTGTTATGGAAGCCACGGAAGATGCTGTTGTACTCTTCTTAAGCGGTGAGCCTATTGATGAACCCGTTGTCGGCTATGGTCCCTTTGTGATGAATAGCGATAAAGAAATTATCGAAGCGGTTAATGATTTTAATCGTGGTAAATTTGGCCGAATCCCTCAAAATCAATAAGATAATAACTCCTCGATAGGGTGGCTATTGAGGAGTTATCTTTTTACGGTGATGGATTATGATGATTTAACAGTTGGTGAAATATTCTCAGCCAAATAATTTAATAATAGTTGTACTGATGGCAATAAACCTTTTCTTGATGGGTAAACCGCATGAATAATATCTTCAGGAAAACGCCATTCAGGTAATATTTCAATCAATGCCCCTGAACTTAAGTCTTTTTCCACCACACCATAAGGCAATCGAGCAATACCAATTCCCTTTAATGCGGCTTTATACAAGGTCAAAATATCGGTTGTTGCTAATTTGGGGATAAAGTGCTGAGTGAAGCTTAAGTCCTCACTGTTTTTCAGTGTCACCGTATAATTTTGGGAATGTTCGGTATTTGCCAATATTGGGTAATTCACTAACTCTTCAGGTTGTTGCAGCGGCTCTCCGCCTTTAAATAACAACGGGCTAGCGACCAAAACCCGCCGTGAATAACCCAATACTTTCATCATTAAACCCGAATCATCTAACGGCAGCGAACGCACTCGCAGCGCCATATCTAACCCTTCACTGATCACATCAACGGGCCGATTAACTGCTAAGATTTGTACATCGATCTCCGGATACTTCACCATAAAATCGACTAATAAATCTTGCAGATACACTTGAAGTAAAGCGACAGGACAAGACAATTTAATGATCCCTTTCGGGTCAGTTTGTACAGAGCAGATCAGCTCCTCAGCAATTTTCGCTTCATCGACAACATTTTTGCATTGTTGATAAAAGGTTTGGCCGATTTCAGTCACATGGAACTGGCGTGTTGAACGATAAATTAAGGAAACATTGAGTTTCTGCTCAAGATCAGCAATACGGCGGCTAAGTTTAGATTTCGGGATCCCCAAAGCAAGACCTGCTTGTGAAAACCCGCCATGCTCGACTACTTTGACATAGTAGTAGAGGTCATTTAAATCGTACCGCATCCCTATTCCCCTTTTTACTAAAACCTATTTATATTACTGAAAATCGATAATAAGTCTGCTTAAATTACGCCATTTACCCCGTCAATAAGACCCGTTAGCCAAACAAATAGTTTCGGTATCGAAACAACTCATTGCCAGTTAAACAAGGAAATCAATTAAAGTAACTACCCGGCTATGGAGGTTTCTATGTACCGCGCACTTTGGGCATTGTTACGCCCTTATCGTTTTGTTTTAATATTTGCTGTTATTTTACAAGCTATCGCTGGCATTAGCTCCCTGATCCCTTGGGTTGCAATTAGCCAAATCGCCTTATCCCCTGTTGAACAAGGGAACACTTGGGTCATTATTGCATTTATTAGCGGAGTCGTATGGCTCGTTTGCCAAACACTTGCCCTATACCTAACCCATCAAACGGATAACCAATTGTGCTATCAATTAAGGCTAAAAATACTCAATAAACTCAATCGACTTCCTTTGAGTGAGTTTGTTTATTCAGGTAAAGAAGGGATCCAAAAAATTGTTGATCGCGATGTGCGCTTGCTGCATCAACTCACCGCCCATGCACCTGCCGACTTGGCTCAACTGTTTGTCGTTCCCATAACCGCAACGCTGATCTTATTATGGACCAACTGGGCATTAATGATTTTTTGCCTACTTCCTTTAATCATCACCATTTACCTTTTCCGCCAGCTACGCTCACCACGTTATCAATCGCTATTCACTGCTCGTGACCAGACGATGGGGAATTTATATGCTCAATATGCAGAGTTTGCCGATAACCCATTACTTGCAAGACAGTATCCAAACCGCGCCATTCAACTTGCTGTGACACAAGCACTCTCCGCTTTTCTCGTGGCCTTTAATCGCTGGATTAACAAAATCGGCGCATTCAGTTCACTGACTCAAATTGGAATGAGTACCACATTACTGACGTTATGGGTGATTATTGGGTCGTTGGTAGTGCCGACCTCGGTGTCACTGTCGCAAATGGTGTTGTTTATTCTTTTGATGCATAGCATTACCGCTCCAATCGCTGCCATGGGGCATGGTGCCGATGCCCTCAACCATGCAGTCGCCGCTTCAGAGCGTATTCGCCATTTTCTTGAGCAAACAGAAATGCAGTATGGTGATAAATCACTGCAAGGAGCGCCTTGTGCCGTTCATATTCACGATGTGGATTATTGTGTACAGGATAAAACTTTACTCTCTAACATCAACTTAACCATTCAACCCGGTCAGCTTGTCGCTATTGTTGGTGCATCGGGAGCAGGAAAAAGTACACTTTTACAATTGATGGCACGGTTCCTCGACCCAACTCGTGGCGAGTTATACTTTAATACGACGCCCCTACCTCAATTCTCATTAGCAGGGTTAAACCAGCAAGTATCTATTGTGATGCAGAATACTCAACCTATGCCGTGTTCGCTGAAAGAAAATCTACAGCTATTTGCCCCCGATGCGACAGCGGTCGAAATCACTGACTACCTTGAAAAATTAAATCTACTAACACGGCTCCAGCAATTACCAAAGGGGCTAGACAGTTTAGTCGGTCATGATATCACCTTATCAGGTGGTGAAGCTCAACGTTTAGCCATCGCTCGCGTGCTGCTCTCTAAAGCCCCTATTTTGTTGTTTGATGAGCCAACATCTGCATTAGATCCGCAAAATGCCGAATTATTTTTCCAGCTTTTAAACCAAGAGCAGCGTACACGAGTCTTGGTCACCCATGATCTGAGCTATTTATGCCATGCAGATACGGTGATCTTACTGGAAGAAGGACAAATAATTGCTCAAGGTACACACCTACAGTTATCTGAACATACTCCCCAATATCAACAATTACTAAGTGCATTGGAGGACGCCGCATGATCCGTCTGTTCTTAAGTACCGTCCGTCGTGCGCTATTATGGATGATATTCGCTGCTATCTTAGATGGTATCAGCGGGTTGCTACTCGTTCCTGTGATCATCAATTGGGGCTCCGACGATATAAGTGCGCTGATTTGGCTACTGGTGAGTAGCTTAGTGTCATTAACCGTTATTTTTATCGCCACTCAGAAAGGCTACCTTGCAGGTGGCATTGTTATGCGCACGCTCACCAACGCATTAATACGCCATCTACCTGTCTCATTAAAACCAATCCCGAGTGCGACAAGTTTAGTTTCTGGGCCTATTTCCCATGTGATGTCCATTCCTGCTCACTTATTACACCCAATCATTAGCGGTATTGTCACCCCTTTAACCGTGATCTTAGGGGCATTGATTCTGAACTTTTGGCTAGGAAGCATCCTGTTAATGATTGGCTTCATGTTATTACTTATTTTACGTTTTTCCGCCAAACACGTGTCATTCGCCGAAAAGCAAGTACACGCCTCACAGCAGAAGGTTATCGATGAATTAGGCCACTTTGCCACACATCAACCGCTGCTTCGCAGAGCGGGTGTCAGTCAACAGCAGCAGCAAGGTTTAGAGCAGAGCCTGACTCAGCAATATCAGACACAAAAACAACTTCAACGCCGTAGCTTGCCTTTTCATTTGCTGTTTTCATTCGCTATTCAAGTAACCTTTATCGGCTTATTAGCTTTCGGCTTATTGGCGGTCAATCGTGAAACACTTACCCTACCTATGTGGTTAGCCGCCATGCTGTTATTAGCGCGTTTTATTGAGCCACTCTGGTTGCTTTCCCATTTAGACCAAGCATTACGCCAAGCTAAAAAATCGCTCAATCAGATAACCCAAGCACTGGAAACACCTGAGCTTAATTTTGTTCGTTCATCTCAAACCCCATCTGAAAATACCGTGAGCTGTAACGCCTTATCTCAGCGTACAGAGGAGGGGAAAGTCCTATTAAAACCGCTCGACTTAACTTTTAAAGCAAATACATTCACGGCCATTGTGGGGGCGTCTGGCGCTGGAAAAAGCACGTTATTGAATTTGTTGGCGCGCTTGCAAGACCCTTCACAAGGCGTAGTGCGGTATGGCAATAAAGATATCGCTCAATTATCGCAAGCAGTGCTCTGTAGTAAGCGAGGCATATTATTTCAAGATAACCGGCTGTTTAAAGGCAGTTTACGGCAAAATATGACTGCCAGTTCAGAAGAGATCGATGATCCATCAATCATCGCCATGCTTCAACAACTCAATATCGATGCAGATCATACTTTACTAGATGGAGATGTAGGTGCTGGAGGGCAAATTTTCTCTGGTGGACAAAGGCAACGTTTGTGTATTGCAAGACTACTATTAAGCCGTCCTGATATTATTTTGATGGATGAGCCGACAGCTAGCCTTGATTACATCAATACTGCCGCTGTTATTGAACAGCTACTCACTGCCAACCAGCAGACACGTATTGTTGTGACTCACCAACCGATGCTTGCCAGCCAAGCCGATCATATTATTGTGATGGCATCTGGCGAAATCGTTGACCAAGGAACACATGCAGAATTATTAGCCCGTGAGCCTTGGTATCAACAATTTATCAGCGGCAGCCTTTAAGAATATCAGCCTCGCTTACCAAATAAGCGATGGCTGAACTCTTCAATACGGCGATGCTCAAGCCTATTTTGCATCGTCAGGCTCCAACTTGCAGACAGCCCCGCGGCTCCTAGCAAACGTTGATATAACTCTTCATCGAATGGGGCATGAAAAGCGATCATAATCGCTTCTTGAACAGAAATATCGCTATTACGACTTAAAAGGGTGATCGGTGTTGCGGCACTGACTGACCCCGTCTTTATCACTCGATACAACCAACCACAACGACCATTTTCTTGCATTATTTGAGCAAAGTTTTCAACGCCTGTCAGGCCATTGAGCTTATAGCATGGCGAGCGTGGTTGGGTGACTTGAATACGAGCATCACCCCAAGCATAAATATCACCAATAAAGACATTCTCTTCTGTCATACCTTGAGTCGAGATATTTTCACCAAACGCTGGTGGCGTAAAAAGAGATTCAAGTTCAGGATAAGCATTAGCCCAGAATTGATAGTGCTCTGCCGGATAATGGCATAGCGCCCGATCAGGGCCACCATGAAAGCGTTTTTCAGCTTGCTCATCTCCCTCAAGCCCTAATTGCCCTAATGGCAACGGCCCATCCACTTGACGCTTATGAATAGCGCTCTGACCACAATCTAATGTGGCTTTGACTTCGCCGATATAGACTTGAGGATGAATTTGCATTGCGATTACACCTTTATCGTGGCTTTAAATTCAATGAACTCATCATTATCACGTTGAACGAGCATCAGAGTTCAATTTACTAGAAATTCTGTACAATACTTCAATAAGTTATGCATAGCACTATAATAAATCAAATAGATAATAACTAACCAAACGAGTGAAAACCATGAAAACTTAAAGTACTCCAAAAATTTCCATGGACTCGCAAACACCCGATACATCATTATGCCCGGTCTGCGTATACTAGGTTTATCTTTCGGCCATGCATACCAAAAAAGCCACATAAGAATAAAAATCACCATCGCTTGTGCACCATGTGCAGGCCCAATATCCAAGCCAGTGATAAAGAATAAGAGTACCTCAGACAGACCAAGAAAAAAGATCAGGATAACGAATAACGTTATAAAAAATTCACTGACCAAAAATACAGTGAATGCTTTTTTCCTAGAATGAAGCCCAAACATAATCAGGTCATTGAAAAATAAATAGAATAAAATAATCACACCAGCAACTATTGCCACGCCGCTATTAACATCAGGCTGAGTAGCAACCATGTTCAATAACAATCCCCAAAAAATACATAAGAAGACCCCGCGCCAGTTGAACGCTAGCCTAGGCTGCTGTATGAAAGATAAAATAGCAGGGTTAAATTTATCCTTTAGCTCTGGGTATTCACTGGTTCGTTGTTTCACTTGCTCAGCGATTTGAGGGATCAATCCAGGTATCAAGCGAACTTTATAAGAAACTTTCTCATTTTTACTCGTCAGTACACGTAAAGATTGAGAAACGATATAGTCTCCATGGACAGCATCAATCTGACACTGCTTCCATGCTCGAGCCACCTCAGTCTGGCGTAGCTGTTCAGTTAATGCGTTTTGAATATAAAACGGGATAATTTGCTCTGAGTTATATTCATCAAGCCGCCAGCCTAATAGAGACGAAACATGTTCCACAACAGCTTCGGTTAAACCTTCTTGCTCTGATAATGCCCACGCAAAATCTTGATGAAATTGCTGATGTGTCTGCAAACTACCTTTTTGAGAGACGTTTTCCCACAATTCGACTAATTCACGTTTTGCCGCGTTTTCATCAATAATAAACAGCTTCGCGAGCCAATCAATTAACTCTTGGGTATAAGCTGTTTCAACAACCGGTAATTCATTAATCGATGGTTGATAATCATCTAACAACACATCTGAAAATGGGTAAGTAATCCGAATTTCAGACAGCTCTTGCTGTTGTTGATCATCATTAACGGCTTCTTCATTAACAGCCTCTTGGTGTAAGAGGCTTTCTAAATGAGGCACATCAACGTCTATATTCGCCTGCTCTTCAACATATTCATCATCGGCAGATTCATCATCATAAATAGCGTAAGCGGCATATCTTTTTGCCTCCTCAAAAGCTTCACGTAATTGTTGATACTCTTCAGGGTGGCTATCGGGTCGATATTTTTTTACCTGCCGCGCATAAGCACGCCGAATTTCCTTTTCATCGTTTGTTTGAGTGATTCCCAATGTTTGCCATATACTCATTAATGCGAGTCTCCCTCATAGCGACTCAAAAATTGTTCCACTTGTTGACGAATGGCCGCAATACGGCGTGGATCTTGGCTATCGAGTGCTCTTTCAAACTCCGTTGTGACTTGATCCATCCAATAGCGATCCTCACCCAGTAAAAACTCATATAACCGAGCACAGCGTGACAATAACACGCGATTCTCTTTTCTATCCCTCGGATGCTGTTTTAAATCAGCAATTTTTAATAAGCTTTGTTCGATTTGCGCTTCATTCATTTGCCCCGGAACTTTCTCTATCACTAGCCGAAACACCTCAGGGTTACCTTGATAACGACACTCAACTTCTAGTAATCCATCAACGGTATAGGTAAACCGGACATCAATATCCACTTCTCCAGCAGGCTTCTGAGGGATATCAATCGCCATCTCCCCCAAAAATACGTTATCTTGGACGCGACGCGCTTCCCCCTGATAAATCTTTAATAAAATCATTTTTTGGTTATCTTCAATCGTGCTGACCGTTTGCATCTTGCTCACAGGTAAAAAGGTATTTCGCTCAATTAAAGGTAAAAAATAACCCGAATCATAATGGGTTCCGTTTCTTTTTGAGGTTTCAATCCCCAAAGAAAATGGCATTACGTCGGTTAAAATAACATCATCAAGGGCTGTATCTGCCATCACCATACCCGCTTGAACCCCTGCACCTAATGCAACGGCTTCATCTGGATTAAGGTCATGGCGAGGAAAACGTCCAAACAGACGCGCTACCGTTTGTCGGATAAGTGGCATTCGTGTTGCACCACCAACTAATAAGATGTCGTCCAAATCATTGAGAGTAAAACGAGAATCATGCAAAGCCTGCAAAATAGGTTGTTGCAATCGTGCTAATAAAGATTGGCAACAAGAAGCTAGCTCCTGATCTGTCATTGTCCAATGCCAATCCTGATCATTCCACCGTAGCGAAGCCGTCGCTTCATTGCTTTGACCTAATGCGATTTTTAATGTTTCTGCTTGTTTGAGTAATTCCGCGCGAATATCTGCTTGGGCTTCTTTCAGTTCAGGATGCTGCTTTAACATCCACAGATAAATAGCTTCACTGAAATCATCACCGCCTAAACGGACATCGCCACTACTCGCGCAAACCTCAATAACGCCTTCAAACATATCAATTATCGAAACATCAAACGTTCCCCCACCAAGGTCAAAGGTTAGGTATTTGTGTTCTTTGTTTTCGAGTAACCCAAAGGCCAACGATGCCGCAGTAGGTTCATTCAATAACCTTAAAACATTTAGCCCAGCGAGTTGTCCCGCTGTTTTAACCGCCCGACGCTGAACATCATTAAAATAAGCAGGAACCGTGATCACTGCATCTTTAACGGGGTAACCAAGCCAAGCTTCAACATCCTCTTTTAATTGCCGTAATAATAATGCAGAAAGCTCCTCAGCCCGAAAAGTCAGAGAGCCTAATGATAACGTTGCATCCGTGCCCATAAAACGCTTAAAGCTGGCTTGGGTTAAATGGGGGTGACTCTGTAGACGTTCACGAGCGAATTTTCCGACCAAGATCTGGTCATCATCATCAAGAGCAACAACAGATGGCGTTAAAACATCACCTTGTTTATTGGGTACCAATACCGCTCGCCCTTCAATCCATAAACTCACTGCACTATTACTGGTCCCAAGATCAATCCCCATAACCATGTCAGCCGCCATATTATCTCCCTTATCATTCACTTTATTGAATTATTACTGGATAGAATATCAATCTGTTTTTTGTACTTATGAGACACATTATGAACAAAACACAAGATATTAAAACGAGACAAAGCTGAGATTAATAGAAAAAAGAAAAAGAGAGGCATAAAAAAAGCGCAACCCCAAAAGGGTTACGCCCATCTAATTATCATTTAATTTAATGAATTATTTAGTTTTTTCTGCAAAACGTTTTGCAGCTTCATCCCAGTTAACGACTGACCAGAATGCTTTGATGTAGTCAGGACGACGGTTTTGATATTTCAGATAATAAGCGTGTTCCCAAACATCAAGGCCAATAATTGGGTAACCTGAAGTACCAGAAATCGCTTCACCCATCAGAGGGCTGTCTTGGTTAGCTGTAGAAACAACCGCTAGCTTACCGTCATCTTTTAGAACTAGCCATGCCCAGCCAGAACCAAAACGAGAAGCTGCTGCTTTCTCAAATTGTTCTTTGAAAGCGTCAACACTACCAAAATCACGCTCGATAGCTGCTTTCAGATCACCGCTTAGTTCAGTACCTAATTTTAGGCCTTTCCAGAACAGGCTGTGGTTTGAGTGACCACCAGCATTGTTACGAACAAAAGTACGTTGATCAGCAGGAACTTTATCCAATTGTTGGATCAGATCATCAATGTCTAGGTTAGCCAGTTCAGGTAATTTTTCTAACGCAGTGTTAGTGTTGTTAACGTAGGTTTGATGATGCTTGGTGTGATGGATTTCCATTGTTTGCTTATCGAAATGAGGTTCCAGCGCATCATAAGCATAAGGTAAAGCAGGTAATGTATAGCTCATTGTATTTGTCTCCAGTGACTTATTGACATATACCTCTATATCTCTCACTCAATGCCAAGACACATAGGGTATACACTTCAGAAACTTCACACCTTGTGAGTCGGTATCAATTATAGTTATTTTACTGTTAATGAAAATCATTATCAAACCCATGATATTTATATGGTCTTTCTCATCAACTATCATTGTTGATTTATTTAGCAACTAATACCAATATCGCCCTGCTTTGTTTTTCTTTAATTCTACCCTTATACAGATAATCAGATGATTAATCTAATTGACGATTTCGCATCAAATGATAATCCTGTTAAATCCATTACAATTAATACGTGATCTCCCGCTCAAAAGAAAAACAAATTTATATTTCCTGCTTTAGTTAACCATTTTTTGACATAGTATTAACATCTGCAAGGAGATAAAAATATGACTCAAATAACTAAGCATCCCGTTACTGCTGAAATTGCAGAAAATGCCCTGATAAACGAGCAACAGTACAACAATGAGTATCAACTCTCTATTCAAGACCCTGAAACGTTTTGGGGGGAGAAAGGAAAGGTTGTTGATTGGATTAAGCCGTATACCCGAGTAAAAAACACCTCCTTCGATCCTGGCCATATCAGCATTCGCTGGTTTGAAGATGGCACCCTTAACTTAAGCGCTAACTGTTTAGATCGTCATCTGGCAGATAAGGGCGATCAAACCGCAATCATATGGGAAGGTGATGACCCTTCTCAATCAAAAAATGTCACTTACCGTGAACTGCATCATGATGTTAGTCAGTTCGCTAACGTATTAAAACAACATGGTATTCGTAAAGGCGATGTTGTCGCGATTTACATGCCAATGGTGGTTGAAGCTGCCGTCGCAATGTTAGCTTGTGCTCGCATTGGGGCGATTCATACTGTTATCTTTGCTGGCTTCTCTCCAGAAGCGGTATCGGGTCGTGTTATCGACTGTAAAGCAAAACTGATTATTACAGCCGATGAAGGCCTACGTGCTGGCCGCTCAATACCTCTCAAGAAAAACGTTGATGACGCATTAACCAATGCCAATGTCACCACCGTTAAGAATGTCATTGTCTACCGTCGTACTGGGAATGTTCCAAGCTGGGTAGAAGGGCGTGACTTATGGTGGCACGATGTGATTGATGGCGTCAGCGCCGACTGCCCACCTGAAGAAATGAACGCAGAAGACCCATTATTCATTCTGTATACTTCAGGCTCAACAGGTAAACCAAAAGGTGTACTGCATACTACTGGCGGTTATTTAGTCTATGCAACACTCACCTTTAAATATACTTTCGACTACCATCCCGGTGAAGTGTATTGGTGTACTGCCGATGTTGGCTGGGTAACGGGTCACAGCTATTTGTTATATGGCCCTCTATCTAATGGTGCCAAGACATTGATGTTTGAAGGCGTGCCTAACTACCCTGCGGTCAATCGCATGAGCCAAGTGGTCGATAAGCACCAAGTCAATATCCTGTATACCGCGCCGACTGCTATCCGCGCCCTAATGGCTGAAGGTGATAAAGCCATTGAAGGCACCAACCGTAGCTCGTTGCGTATCCTAGGATCCGTTGGTGAACCTATCAACCCTGAAGCATGGGAATGGTTCTATAAGAAGATTGGTGATAGTCGTTGCCCAATTGTTGATACATGGTGGCAAACAGAAACTGGCGGCTTTATGATCACTCCGCTACCGGGAGCGACCATGCTAAAACCAGGCTCAGCAACGTTACCTTTCTTCGGGGTTCGTCCTGCTCTTGTTGATAATCTTGGGGAACCATTAGAAGGTGCAACAGAGGGTAACCTCGTCATTGTTGATTCATGGCCTGGTCAAGCACGTACCTTATTTGGTGACCACGAGCGTTTTGAGCAAACCTACTTTTCTACTTTTAAAGGTATGTATTTCAGTGGCGATGGTGCTCGCCGCGATGAAGATGGCTATTTCTGGATCACGGGCCGTGTTGATGATGTATTAAATATTTCCGGTCACCGCCTAGGTACTGCTGAAATTGAATCTGCATTAGTTGCACACCCAAAAATTGCAGAAGCAGCCGTTGTTGGTATTCCTCATAATATTAAGGGGCAAGCTATCTATGCTTATGTCACCTTAATTTCGGGGGAAGAGCCTTCACCTGAGCTATATACCGAAGTTCGTAATTGGGTTCGAAAAGAAATCGGTCCAATTGCAACACCTGATGTTCTACACTGGACGGACTCTTTACCTAAAACCCGCTCCGGTAAGATCATGCGCCGTATCCTACGTAAAATTGCCTCAGGAGATACTAGTAACTTAGGAGATACTTCCACACTGGCAGATCCTGGCGTTGTCGAAAAACTACTCGAAGAAAAACAATCAATGAGTATGTCATAAGCCTGAAGGTCGCCTTTATGGCGACCTTACATACATTCCAATAAGACGATAACAGAGGAGAACTCTGATGAATGCTACTGCTTATCAAGAGGTAGAGAATAACCCTCGCTTTAAAGAATTGGTAAGGAAACGCGGTCGATTTTCATGGTTGTTGTCAGCTATCACATTAATATTGTATGTCGGTTTTATCTTTCTTATTGCTTTTAACCCAAGTTGGCTTGGAACGCCGATTAGTGAAGGATCCTATATCACACGAGGTATACCTATTGGTGTAGGATTGATTGTCATCTCTTTCTTATTAACTGGCCTATATGTTATTCGGGCAAATGGTGAATACGACCGTTTAACGGCTGAAATCTTAAAAGAGGTGCAAAAATGATAAAACTCCTTCCTCTCATCTTACTTTTCGCCTCTTCAGCCGCATTTTCTGATGCACTGACAGGGGATGTCGAGCGGCAACCTGTGAATATTCAAGCCATTATCATGTTCTTGTTATTCGTCGGGTTTACTCTCTATATTACTTATTGGGCATCTAAAAGAACGCGTTCTCGCTCAGACTACTACACCGCAGGCGGTAAAATTACAGGTTTTCAAAATGGGATGGCCATTGCGGGTGACTTTATGTCCGCAGCCTCATTCTTAGGTATTTCAGCACTGGTTTACACCTCCGGTTATGATGGCTTGATCTACTCCATCGGCTTCTTAATTGGCTGGCCTATTATTCTTTTCTTAATTGCTGAACGCTTACGTAACCTCGGTCGTTATACCTTCGCCGATGTTGCGTCATATCGATTAAAACAAAGACCAATACGGATACTGTCTGCCGTTGGCTCTCTTGTTGTCGTTGCACTCTACCTCATTGCACAAATGGTTGGTGCAGGGAAGTTGATCGAACTACTGTTTGGTCTTAATTACCATGTTGCCGTCGTAATTGTAGGTATTTTGATGGTGTTATACGTCCTATTTGGTGGAATGTTAGCCACTACATGGGTACAAATCATCAAAGCAATTCTCTTATTAGCAGGCGCAACATTTATGGCCGTAATGGTCATGAAACATGTTGGTTTCAATTTCAATACCCTATTTAAAGAAGCCGTCGAAGTACATAAAAATGGCATTGCCATTATGAGCCCAGGAGGATTAGTTTCAGATCCTATATCGGCTTTATCACTTGGGCTAGCGCTGATGTTTGGTACAGCGGGGCTACCTCATATTATTATGCGTTTCTTTACGGTCAGTGACGCGAAAGAAGCTCGTAAGAGTGTGTTCTATGCAACAGGTTTCATTGGCTACTTCTATATTTTAACTTTCATTATCGGTTTTGGTGCGATTGTTCTTGTTAGTGCAAACCCTGACTTTAAAGATGCAGCAGGCAAATTGATCGGTGGAACAAACATGGCCGCCGTACACCTTGCAGATGCCGTCGGAGGGAACTTCTTCCTTGGCTTTATTTCTGCTGTTGCTTTCGCTACGATATTAGCTGTTGTTGCGGGGCTAACACTCGCCGGCGCCTCAGCGGTTTCCCATGACCTTTATGCCATGGCAATCAAAGACGGTAAGGCAAATGAAAAAGAGGAGTTACGTGTATCCAAAATTACGGTAGTGATCTTAGGCTTTGTTGCTATCGGGTTAGGTATTTTGTTCGAAAACCAAAATATCGCCTTCATGGTAGGCCTCGCATTCTCTATCGCTGCAAGCTGTAACTTCCCTATCATCCTGTTATCGATGTATTGGAAGAAATTAACAACACGTGGTGCCTTAGCAGGCGGATGGTTAGGACTTATTACCGCCGTTGTGCTGATGATATTAGGGCCAACTATTTGGGTAAGCATCTTACATCATGAGAAACCTATCTATCCTTATGAGTATCCTGCATTCTTCTCGATGATAGTGGCATTTGTCGCTTCTTGGTTATTCTCTATCACAGATAACTCAGAAAGAGGCAAATTCGAGAGAGAACGCTTTAGAGAGCAATTTGTACGTTCACAAATTGGCTTAGGTATTGAGCAAGGTAAATCTCACTAACCCTTAATATTACCTCTAGAAAGAAACATAAAAAAAGCGGCTCTTAATAAGCCGCTTTTTTAATCTGTATAAAACCACGTTATCTCGCATAAGTCATTTTTTCAGTATTTACCCACTCATCAACTAACTCAAAAAAGCGTGCTGGTTGGTTTTTTACTTCGACTTTAAAGTTCTCAAACTCAGATTTGTTATTAGGTACATACATTGATAATAATATATTTAACGATATTTCTTTGTTCGCAAATTTCTGGCTAATATTAAATGCCTTATAGAGGATCGCCGCCAATACAAAACTAACCACTGCTATACCAGCCATAGCAGCAAAACTGTAATCTATGTGTAGAAGCTGGCGAGCCTCATTCAGTAGTAAGAAAGGCGTAAAAAACATCACCAGCAGAGATAAGATAATTGCCCCATCTTGACCATTGTTGAATTCGTGTTCCTTTTGCTTATTAACGGCAACAATATCCCTAAATATTTGGCTATTAACAGATTTTATATTCTTCATTATATTCACCTTGATAAACAAGCGCATTATCGTGTGTAAAAATCATTCATAACATCTAATTAAGTTACTTATTGATAGTATATGTTTAACTTTTTGCAACATAAATTTAACATTTGTTATCTATTTTAATGGGAAAGTATCTTAAGAAGAGTAGGTAAATAGAAGATATAGAACAACAAACCCGATGATCACAAAACCGTGTTTATGGCCTATCTATTGATATTAAAAGTAAAGTTGAAAAATGATCTAACTTAAACGGATTTTATTTAACATTTAAACAAATTAATTTATAAAAAATTAATTATTAAAGTTATAAAGCTTGCTTATCGATACTCATTACCTTTTTCCCAAA
>NZ_JAMPQL010000031.1:0-46673 GCF_028482435.1 Providencia sp. PROV119 | reverse complement strand
ACGTAAAGACTTTATTTCCGATGCGATTATTGCCAAAGCGCCACGTAAAGTGGGGGTATACCGTTTGGTGATGAAGGCAGGCTCTGATAATTTCCGTGCCTCTGCGGTGCAGGGCGTGATGAAACGTATTAAGGCCAAAGGTATCGAAGTGATTGTGTATGAGCCAGTGCTGAAAGAAGATGAGTTCTTCCGCTCGAAAGTCTACCGTGACCTTGAGGCCTTTAAAGCGGACAGCGACATTATTTTGGCTAACCGGATGGTGCCTGAAATCGAAGATGTGGCGGATAAAGTGTATACCCGCGACCTATTTGGTAACGATTAATTCCCTTATTTTTCTGATCTATCACTAGCCAGCTGTTATGCTGGCTAGCTCACAGTGGATACTTGCCATTCTTTAACTATAATCTGCAACAATCGCTAAGAAATGAATGTAGGTAATTGTTAGCATTGGTTGAAACAGATGGTACGGTGAAATGGCGAGCAATGAAAAATATAATAAAGTCACAAAAAAATGGGTATCAGGTCTATCAAAAAGAGAGTGATATAGATTATTGGCAAGTCATTGATGATTATATCCAAGGCAAAATTGTTGGTAAAAATCTCAATAGTGGCAATATGGAGCGCAGTGTCGCTCGTATTACGATTAATGGGAAAAACTACATCATTAAGTGTGAAAAAGAGCGCGATAGTCGTTTAGAAAAGCGAATTATGCGTATGGTGCATGGCCCTTATTTTTCCCGCCTACTTTATCGTTTAGTGCGTGCGCAAAATCAAGGTTGTACTATCACAAATGATATCTATTTTGTGGCCGAAAAGATGCGCTGCCGAGAATCCATTGAAACATGGATTATTGCCGAATATGTTGAGGGCACAGTACTTTCGGAGGTCAGCGATATCACGCCTTATTACCGCGAAATAGCAGCACTTATTAACCAACTCCATGCTTATGATTTAGCATCGAATGATATTCATGCAGGTAATCTGGTGCTCACCGATAATGGACTTAAAATTATCGATTTATCAGACTTTGGTCATCTCGCGATTTGCAAAGCGAATGACTTAATTGCATTAAAACGGTTTTATGGTATCGAACCTGATAAAAAGAATTTTATGTACCAATTTATCATGTTGCGAAATAACATGCGTCATTGGTCGCGTAAAATACGTGGTAAGAAAACGCGTTTATAAATGTCGCGATATACGGCATTAACGCTGATTTAGCGTGATGATAATGCGTCCAAAAATTCAGGCACAAAGCTACCCGTTCCACGACAGCGTTGCTTTGCAATTTCGCCTGCTTGTTTCATGATGGCACATGTATTCGCGATATTGGCTAACCGATCTCCGGGTAATGCACAGCTTGCCGCAACAACGGCAGATAACCCACAACCGGTACCGACAACACGGGTCATTATTGGGTGGCCCCCAGAGATAGCCATCGTTCTTTGACCATCGGTAATATAGTCAATTTCTCCACTTATCACGACAATGGTTTGGGCTGTTTGGGCAAGAGATTGGGCGGCAGGTAGGGCATCATTCGTGGTGTTTAATGAATCGACACCTCGACCACCTTGGTTAAATCCTGCTAGCGCCATAATCTCAGACGCATTACCACGAACGGCAGTTGGCGATAAAGCCAGCAGTTCATGACAAAAGCGGGTGCGAAAGGTCAGTGCACCAGCCGCAACGGGATCTAACACCCATGGCTTTTCAGCTTTTTTAGCACTGTGTACCGCTAATGCCATGGCATTTTGGCGGTTTGCGGTCAATGTGCCTACATTAATTAATAAACCATCAGCAATAGCAGCAAATTGCTCCGCTTCTTCGGGTTCAATCACCATAGCAGGGGAACAGCCGAGGGCTAATAAAATATTAGCAGTAAAGGTTTGTACAACGTCATTGGTCATACAATGGATCAGGGGTGAATGTTCAATAAATCGCTGCTTAGTTTTTGAAATTTGCTCTTCTGAAGTCGTTTCAAATTGCATCACTGTCTCCTATGTCACCTGATCTCGCCAGTCTTTGTTAACCTAAAATTAATCCGCCAAATAATTTTCTAATACCATTCCACCCGCACCTTGAGCGACGACTTCATAGGAGTCATTTGCTGGAAAAATACGGGTTTTAATATGTGGAAATGCAGCCATTTTCGCTTCTATCGACTTTTTCGTCATGGCAAAAAAATGGTTTTTAGGTGTCAATGTACCACCACATACCACAACATCCGGCTGTAATGTTAAAATAGCGTTTGCAATCGCAAGGCCATAATAATAGGCAGCTTCCTCTAGCACTTCTAAACATAATTTATCATCCATAGCGAGTGCTTGGAAAATAGTATGATAATTAATCTCCGATTCAGTGCTGACTAACTGATTAATGATTGAAAATTTTCCTAATCGAATTTGCTGAATAATGCGTGCTTTTATGGCCGATAGCGAACTGTATTGTTTTAAGCATCCATAAGAGCCACATTCACATCTTAACCCTCGAATATCAATCGTCGTGTGACCAAAAGCTTGAGCGGTACTGATTGGCGCAGGGGCAAAGGTATTATTGATGATGGTACAGCTACGTATGTCCGTATCACAAGTTGTAAATAAAAAACGTTGGCTTTTTGAATGATACCTTAAACGGTATTCGGCAAGCGCGGCAAAGGTGATACCACTGCCCAGTGTCACAAAACAGGGCACTTTATTATCAATATAATTGAATAGGCTACTGATCCGCTCATCATATTTAGTAAAGTCGACCTTATCTCGTTCTAGAATATGATCAATGGCGATGCCAATACCCAGTATTTTTTCGATTGTTAATTGGTGCTCAGATAATAACTGTTCAACTTTGATCAATAGGTGATCCAGCATATTTTCTGCTGTCTCTAGCTGTTCATTTTTTATTTTCAGCATGCCTAAAATATCTAATTTTAGGTTAAGCAACATAATGGTTGAGTAGAGATCGCTCATCTCAATCCCAACAACATACCCATCATCCGAGTTGATACTATACAATATTGGCTTGCGTCCCCCCGTTGATTCCCCCAATTCCGATGTCGAAATTAATTGGCTTTTACTTAACTCATCAAGCAGTCTTGCACAAGTCGCGGGTTTCATACTGGCTAATGATGATAGCTCTTCTGCTCTTACTGGCCCATGATTCAGGATTAGCCTATACAGCATTTTGAGTTTACGAGTTTTTGAATTTTTCGAGGTGCGAAATTCATTCAATAGTGTAAGTAACAAGTCATCACCTTTTTCTTATCAAGACACGCCGCGTCCAAGATTAGCAGATCTGCTCAAAAAATCCTGCTGTTTAAATAAGATCATAGCGAGAATCTTTTTCTTAAAATGAGATTAAGATCGCTGATTGATTTTTAAATTACTTTATCATTACCTCATTCACTCTTTTGGGCACGATCCGGAGATTTCCATGCATAACACCAATGATATTTTAGAAAGCTTGCGTTTTATTGAATCACGTACAGCGACAAAACCAACGATTGGTATCATTTTAGGGTCTGGTTTGGGGCCATTTGCCGATACATTAGAAAATGCAGTCCATATCCCGTATAGCGAGATCCCACATTTCGCTAAGTCCGAAGCGGTTGGCCATGCGAATGAATTGGTGATCGGTACTATCGCAGGTAAAAATGTGGTCGCAATGAAAGGCCGTTTTCATTATTACGAAGGTTTTTCTCTCGACCAAGTCACTTTTCCTGTGCGCCTGATGAAAGCATTAGGTGTCGAGAAATTGATCATTACCAATGCTTGCGGTGCCGTCAATACTGACTTTAACCCCGGTGACCTGATGGTTATCACTGACCATATCAACCTAACTGCTAATAACCCGCTGATAGGGCCAAATAACCCGGAATTAGGTGTTCGCTTTTTGGATGTGAGCGAAGTTTATAACAAAGAGTTGCGCCAAGTGATCCTTGATGTTGCCAAAGAACAAGGCGTTTCGCTACGCCAAGGTGTCTATGCCTGGTGGACTGGCCCGACTTATGAAACACCAGCCGAAATTCGCATGATTAGAACGTTAGGGGCGGATGCCGTCGGTATGTCAACCGTACCGGAAGCACTGGTCGCTCACCATTCACAAATCAAAACAGTGGGTATTTCCTGCTTAACCAATATGGCGTGTGGCATTTTAGAGCAACCATTAAGCCATGATGAAGTGATTGAAACTGCCGAGAAAGTGAAGGCGACATTCTTGAAATTAGTCACTGGCGTGATCGCTCGCTTCTAACTTATTCTCAAAACAATATAAAGAGTGCCATAGAACACCATGTAGGTAGGTATGAAATGAAATTAAAGGGGTTAGTTTTAGTTTCACTGGGCGCTTGCAGCTATGGCATTTTGTCAACATTGGTTGTATTGGCTTATCAGGCCGGATTTTCTTTGAATGATGTCATCGGTAGCCAAACCGTGCTAGGGGCGGTTCTGCTCTGGCTATTTGTTTTGATTGGCTCCGCCATTAGGCGAAAGTCACTCAGTTGGCCATCGAAGAAACAATCAATATTGATGTTATTGACGGGGACAACAACAGGATTAACTGGGCTATTGTATTACGCATCATTGCAGTATTTATCTCCTGCTTTAGGTGTTGTGCTATTTCTGCAATTTACTTGGATGGGGGTGGCGATAAATACGGCTGTAACTCGCCGAGCTCCTACAGCAATGACGCTGGTGTCAGTATTATTTATCTTAATTGGTACGACATTCGCTACGGGGTTGCTTAATACGATGCATATCCAATTCCATTGGTTAGGTGTTGCATTAGGTTTATGTGCTGCTTTGTCGAATGCGATACGTGTCTATGTGAGTGGTGCACTCGCGGTGAAAACCGATCCTATGATGCGTTCCGCAATTATGGTAACGGGGGGAGCGATACTCACTTCAGTCATTGTACCTCCTACCTTTTTATGCCATTTCTCAACATTTAACTCACTCTTTTTTTCTTATGGATTACCCTTAGCCTTTTTTGGCTCTTTTTTTGGTATGTGGATGTTTGCTAAAGGAACTCCACTTATCGGAACGAGCCTTGCGACAATTTTAAGCTCAATGCAATTACCTGTAACAATCTTGCTGTCTGTTACCGTCTTACATCTACCTCTCGAATTCATTCAGTTTGTAGGCGTTGCCATTATCTTATTCGGTGTCACTATTGCTGAAGTGAAAATAAAAACAAATAAACAAATGCTCTTGAATAAACTGAGGCGCAGTAAGGCGACACGTTAATCAACGTTTAAACTCATCGAACAATATGTCCCGTATGAGTTAGCCAATAATGCTGCCAACCTAAAGAATGACGAGTATAACTCCAAATGGAGACTTGTATGAATATTAAAACCCGCTTAAAAATTATGTTGTTTTTGCAATATTTTGTCTGGGGAAGCTGGTTAGTGACGCTCGGTGCCTATATGATGAAAACACTCAATTTCTCAGGTGCCGAAGTCGGAATGGTTTATAGTTCTAAAGGGATTGCCGCCATTTTGATGCCGGGCATTAT
Source organism: Providencia sp. PROV119 (assembly GCF_028482435.1). Classification (NCBI taxonomy): domain Bacteria; kingdom Pseudomonadati; phylum Pseudomonadota; class Gammaproteobacteria; order Enterobacterales; family Morganellaceae; genus Providencia; species Providencia sp. PROV119. The sequence goes on along the minus strand of NZ_JAMPQL010000031.1, from coordinate 41,165 downwards.
CGGAATAATTGCAGATAAATATATTCCCGCGAATCGGTTATATATGATCTGCCATATTATTTGTGCAGGCTCCTTATTCTACGCTGCAACAGTTACTGACTCGACATTGATGTTCTGGATCATGCTAATTAATGCGATGGCATTTATGCCAACCATTGCTTTATCCAACTCAATTAGTTACTCCTCATTAAGCCAATACCAATTAGACTCTGTGGCTAATTTCCCATCAATCCGAGTGTTTGGTACGGTAGGTTTTATTATTGCTATGTGGAGCATTAGCTTATTAAAATTTGAATTAAGTAGCATGCAGCTCTATATCGCAGGAAGTTGTTCGTTATTGTTGGCACTATATTCTTTGACACTACCTCATATTGCCGTGAATAAAAAAGCTATCTCAAGTAGTTGGGTCAGTAAACTGGGCCTTGACGCTTTGGTGTTATTTAAAAAAACTATTATGGCTGTCTTCTTTTTATTTGCGATGTTATTAGGCGCTGTTTTACAAATAACCAATACGTTTGGCAGCCCATTCCTACATGATTTTGCTCGTGACCCGCTATTTCAAGATAGTTTAATCGTACAGTATCCATCTATTTTACTGTCTATCTCACAAATGGCAGAAGTTGGTTTTATTTTAGCCATTCCATTTTTCTTGAAGCGTTATGGCATTAAAACTGTCATGTTATTAAGTATGTTCGCTTGGACATTAAGATTTGGTTTCTTTGCTTTTGGTGACCCTTCTGCAATAGGTTTAATGTTCTTGATCTTATCCATGATTGTTTATGGATGTGCTTTTGATTTCTTCAATATTTCGGGTTCTATTTTTATTGAAAAGGAAGTTGATAATCGAATGAGAGCAAGCGCTCAGGGGCTATTTATGACAATGGTCAATGGTGTCGGCGCTTATTTTGGGGCGATATTAAGTGGTCTCGTCGTTGACTACTTTAGCGTCGATGGCGTAAAAGATTGGCATACCATTTGGCTTGTTTTTGCCTCTTATACTGTTGTTCTTGCTGTTATTTTCTACTTCACGTTCCACTACCATCATGATAGGAAAGGTGAACTTGCAGCAGCAAAAGGGTAATGTATTTTATTCGATAGGAGATAAACTGCCCCCTACAATTGGAGGGCAGTTTGCATAATCATTAATGTTCAGCTTGAGAACCCCAAATTGCTTTTGAAACTGGGATTGTCGTAAATTCCTTAATGATTTGATTATAGGTTTCTTCAGGTTTCAGTGACTTAAATTGTTCGGGATAGATGAATTTCGCTAGATACTCCATACCGACAATATTGTAAGGGTGGTTATAAAAATTATGGTAAACGCCATATAGGCGGTTATTTTTTACTGCACTGATTTGGTTAAAACCAACACGTTTTTTGAGCCGTTCAAAACCACGTTGATTTTCGTCTTCAGTTACGCCATAACCAAAGGGTGCTGCAATATTATTTTTATTGACCCAACGAGAGCCTGTAACAATATAGACATCAGGCTTAGTGGCAATCACTTGTTCTAAAGAGACAGTACCAGAAGCGCCAGGCAAGAATTGGCTACCAATATTATCTGCACCAATTGCCTGTACTAACCCACCCCAACCTGCGTTGTTATGGGTGAAGCAGCAGCTATCGCTACCATTTGCGCCCGCTTTGGCTTCAATAAAAACACGTGGTTTATTTTCAATTTTTGCAGTCGTTTTCTGGATATCAGACAAGCGTGTGTTGTAGAAATCAGTATATGCTTTGGCCTCTTTTTCCTTATTGAGCACTAATCCAAGTATATCGACGCTAGCTGGCGTATTTTTGACGGGCTGTAAGAAAGTATCAATATATAGGACAGGAATATTGGCATCTTTTAAGCGGCTGACAACACCTGAACCTTCTAAGGCTGGCTTTGCACGCAGTTGAGCAATTAATACATCCGGTTTTTGCGCAATAACCACTTCTGTATTGACCTCACCTTTATCATTAAACCCCATGTCTGGGATTTTCTGCATATCCTCTTGCCATTTTTTCTCCAGTAACGTTACTGTTTGTGGATCAGATTTTTTAAGGTTGTTGTTCCATGCAACAACACGACTAAATGGATCGTCCCTATCAAGCAAAGCAAGGGTTAAAATATCTCGACCATCCTGTAGCACAACACGTTTAGGCTCTTGCTTTAACGTGATTTTTTGACCGTCCATATCGGTGATTGTGATTGGATAAGTCGTTGCTAATGCTGAAAATGAGAGTGATGTGATAAATGTTATTGAGAGCAGGTGATTAACTATCTTCATATTTAGACCCCTTTTGAGCAAGATTAGATAATAACAATTATCATTATCATATGTAAAATGTCCGGAACAATAACCTATAATCTTTTTCTATTTATTGATGAATTAATGTTTTTTTTGATTTAATTCATCAGGTTATAATCTTAATCATTTGAATAAGTTTTCGGGTGGCGTTAAAAAAGAGAGGAGAAAAATGTACCTCGATTAGCGGAGAAGTACGCTGTAAGCGACTGATGGTAGGATGATATTTGCAGTTGAATAAGGTGGGTGTTGAAGTTATCACTGCATTTTTTCGGCGTGCAGCACCTTCTTTTAGCCTTATAGTAAAAGTAAGTATAGTTTACTGATATGCATTAGTTTCAATAAATTGTATGGATTACGTTAATACTATCAAGGCCAGCGAATACAGTGTATCGGCTGGCTTGGTAATATGTTTTAAAATACTATTCGATATTCTGAATTTGCTCTCTCATTTGTTCTATCAAGACCTTTAACTCAACTGCAGAGTTAGTCACTTCACTATTGATAGACTTTGACGCTAATGTATTGGATTCACGGTTAAATTCTTGCATCATAAAATCTAAACGTCGGCCATTTGCATCTTTCTTTTTAAGAATATTGCGGGTCTCTTTAACATGAGCTTCAAGCCTATCAAGCTCTTCAGCGACATCAATACGTTGAGCGAGCAAAATCAGCTCTTGCTCTAAACGATTACTATCGACTTGAATATCAGCCTCTTCTAACTTCGCCTGTAAACGGTCACGTTGCCATTGTAAAATTTCAGGCATATGCTGACGAACTTTGGCTACTTCCACTAAAACACCATCAAGGCGCTGCTCAATAAGAGCGTGTAACGCAGCACCTTCAGCTTCTCGACTTTGAATGAAAGCATCTAAGGTCTCATCAAGGCCAGCTAATAGCTGCTCACTGATAGCATCTAAATCTTGCTCCTCAGCGGACATAACGCCTGGCCAGCGCAGAATTTCAAGTGGGTTAATTTCACCTTCGTGGCTGTAGTTTTTCACCCAGTTAGCCGCACTAATAATTTGGCGAGCTAGATCCTCATTAAGGATAAGCTCTCCACGTTTTGCACCATCTAATTCAAAACGTAAGTTACACTCGACTTTACCGCGAGTAAGGCGTGCACGGATCCGCTCGCGGATCACCGGTTCAAGGCTTCGAAATTGTTCAGGTAGGCGGATATATGTTTCTAGGTAACGTTGGTTTACGGAACGCAGCTCCCAGGCCGCACTCCCCCATTCACCCTTGATGTCACGGCGGGCAAAAGCGGTCATACTACGGATCATAATTCGTTCCTATCAAAATGAATACTAGAAGGATTATAGCGCTATGCGCGATGTCAGGATAGGCATTATCGGTTTAAGGACGTATAATGCGCGGCAATTAAGTTGAAAATGGAGATAACACCATGCGTCCAGAAGGCAGAATGGCAGACCAAATGCGTCCGATTAAAATATCACGCAACTATACTAAGCATGCGGAAGGCTCTGTTCTTATTGAGTTCGGCGACACTAAGGTGTTATGTAATGCAACAGTAGAGGAAGGTGTACCTCGTTTCCTAAAAGGGCAAGGTCAAGGTTGGGTTACCGCTGAGTATGGCATGTTACCTCGCGCAACCAACTCACGAAATCAACGTGAAGCAGCCAAAGGGAAGCAAACAGGCCGTACAATGGAAATCCAACGCCTGATAGCACGCTCTCTACGTGCTGCGGTTGACCTTAAAAAATTAGGTGAGTACACCATTACCTTAGATTGCGACGTAATACAAGCCGATGGCGGAACACGTACCGCTGCAATTTCAGGTGCTTGCGTTGCGTTGGTTGATGCCCTCAATAAAATGGTTGAACAGGGTAAACTTGCACAAAGCCCACTAAAATCTATGGTTGCAGCAGTTTCTGTCGGAATCGTTGATGGTGAAGCATTGTGCGATCTTGAATATGTCGAAGATTCAGCAGCAGAAACCGATATGAATGTTGTGATGATGGACGATGGTCGCATGATCGAAGTTCAGGGAACAGCAGAAGGTGAGCCGTTTAGCCATGATGAGCTTTTATCCTTATTAGCGCTAGCAAAAACGGGGCTAGGATCGATTTTTGAAGCTCAACGAGAAGCGTTGAAATAAAGTTATTTTTAATAGGCGGCTGAAATAGTCGCCTTTTTTATGTTCGGCGATTTGGTAAATATCGCCAGAGATATGCAACCTAATATATAGATGTTAACGATTGAGGAGATTGACCCATGAAAGCCTATCAGCGCGAATTTATAGAACTTGCCATGAAAAAACAGGTACTAAAATTTGGTGAGTTTACGCTGAAATCAGGCCGTAAAAGCCCTTATTTTTTTAATGCGGGTTTATTTAATACGGGGCGTGATTTGGCATTAGTTGGTCGCTTCTATGCCCAAGCGCTTAAGGAAAGTGCGATTGAGTGTGATGTGCTGTTTGGGCCTGCTTATAAAGGCATACCGATTGCCACAACCACGGCTGTCGCCCTTGCTGAGCATCATGATGTGGATATGCCATATTGCTTTAATCGTAAGGAAGCAAAAGATCATGGTGAGGGAGGCACTCTGGTTGGGAGCCCATTACAGGGGCGTATTGTTGTGGTCGATGATGTTATTACGGCAGGTACTGCTATCCGTGAGTCGATGGAAATTATTAAGCAACACAATGCAACGCTAAATGGTGTTCTGCTCTGCCTTGACCGTCAAGAGAAAGGGAAAGGTGAGATCTCTGCTGTACAGGAAGTTGAGCGTGATTATCACTGTAAAGTGTATTCTATTATCACCATGAGCGACTTGATCGCTTATCTGGCTGAACGTGAGGATATGCAGCAACACCTTATTGCGATGAAAGCTTATCGCCAGCAATATGGTATTTAATGTATTACACGTTGTTGGCTTTAAATTGGGCCGGAAATTAAGGGTGACTTGCCATAGTTACCCTATCAGTTTGCATAAAAGATGCCGAAGTAGCAGGCCTCTCTCTACAAGCAGTACTTTAGCTTTCAGTGAGTGTTAACTCAGGGAAATAACCCACTAAAAGAAAAAAGCCCTCGCCCAAAGAGTGGGCGGGGTGAGTAGTAGTTTAATCTGTTATTGTAACTGAGCTAAAATTAAAGGCCAGCGAGATTCAAATTCTACCGTTGGGCGATAGCGAAATTCTGAACGGACAAAACGCGATAGCATCCCTTCACAAAAAGCAAGTAATTGCGTTGCCAATAGGGATTCATCATGGATAAAGCCTTGACCGTCACGTATTTTTTTCTCTTTTAATACCTGCCGTAGCTGTGACTCAATCCGTTCAAAGAGCTGATTGATACGCCCTTGTAGCCTATCTTGCTCAAACATGAGCGCATGGCCTGTCATAATACGGGTTAGGCCAGGGTTTTTTTCTGAAAAACCTAAAATAAGCGCTAAAATCAATTTAATACGAGTTAACGTATCTTTTTCATCATTCAGGATAAGATTGATACGCGATACTAAAGAGTCCTCAATAAACTCAATTAAACTATCGAACATTTTGGTTTTACTTGGAAAATGTCGATAGAGTGCGGCTTCTGATACACCAACATTTGCCGCTAGTTTTGCGGTTGTAATTCGTTGACTACCATCACTACTTTCTAACATCAGCGCAAGTGATTGTAAAATCTCTTCGCGCCTGTTGCGTTTTTTTGTTATCGCTTTTTCTGCCATGTCTGATAAGACCCCTGCTAAAACAGCAAAACAAACTATCTAAAATTTTGCCCTGAGTAAATAGCCATCAAAGGGCAAAAAGAAGATAAAATAGGACGGTTTGTATGAGAGCTTATTAATTCCAAAGGTCTATTCTTGTTATCTATGGTTAGATGCACGCTCGTAACACTTCGTGTTAAATGAAGATATAACTATTCCTTGTTGTTGGAACGCTTTAAATCCTCTGAACACATTAGCGTATCAGCCCTCAATACGGTAAGACTTGAGGTTTTTTGTTAGAGATATCAAACAAACGTAGCACAACACATTCAACTCATCATTATTGTTAGCATTATTAAGACCCGTTGCATCAACGGATCTTTTGTCGTGATAAACAAGTGAGGGTTGAATAACAATACCCCTGGTAACAGAGCCCTTTTACTATAACGACACCGCCTATTTTCCGGTTAATTTACTGATAATTTTATTTTTATTCCGCCACTTAACATAGCGTTGATATTACCAGTAAAGCTTTGAATTAGGATTATGCAGATTTATTGACGACCTGAATGACCGAAACCACCGGCTCCACGCTCTGTAGCATCAAAGTCATCGACGATATTAAATTCTGCTTGAACAACGGGTACAAAGACCATTTGAGCCATGCGCTCACCTGGTTCTATTGTAAAGGTCTGGTTGCCTCTATTCCAAACAGACACCATCAGTTGGCCTTGATAGTCAGAGTCAATTAAGCCTACTAAATTACCGAGTACCACGCCGTGCTTATGACCGAGGCCTGAACGAGGGAGGATCACCGCTGCAAGTTGCTCATCAGCAATATGGATAGCGAGGCCAGTAGGAATTAGTTCAGTCTGACCGGGTGCCAAATCAATTGGCGCGTCAAGGCAGGCACGTAGATCTAACCCTGCGGAGCCAGATGTCGCATAAGTTGGTAACGGAAATTCATTACCAATACGGGGATCAAGAATTTTTAGATCAATTTTTTTCATAACGTTGAAGTATCTCGTCTAATAAACGGTGGCTTAATTCAAGTTTACTACTGTGTGGTAAACGGACATCACCAAAGGCATCGAAAAGATGTAACGCATTATTATCACTGTTAAAACCATTATCAGCGAGAGAAACATCATTCGCGCAAATTAGATCCAACTGTTTTTGTTGGCGCTTTTGGCGTGCGTATTCTTCCACATTTTGGGTTTCGGCTGCAAACCCAACCACATAAGGGCGATTTTGCGTTAACTGACCAACACTCGCAACAATATCTGGGTTTTTAACTAATGTAATGGCAACTTCATCACCTTGCTTTTTGATTTTATTTTCTGCGATGGTTTTTGCACGATAATCAGCAACGGCAGCACAACCAATAAAGATATCCTGTTGTGCAATAGTGTGGTGGACTTGCTCATACATATCAAGAGCGCTGATAACATCAACTCGTGTGACTCCGGAGGGCGTTGCTAAATTCACTGGGCCAGCGATTAAAGTGACTTGTGCCCCGCGTTGGCTTGCCGCTTCGGCGATTGCAAAACCCATTTTCCCAGAACTGTGATTACTGATAAAACGGACGGGATCTAAGTCTTCACGAGTAGGCCCAGCAGTAATCATGATTTTTACACCTTGTAAGTTTGTTCGAGAGCGGAAATGCTCGCAAGTTAGGCGTACTATCTCGAGTGGGTCTATCATTCGACCCGGCCCAACGTCGCCACAGGCTTGGCTACCATTATCTGGACCCCAGATAATATATTGACGTTGTTTCAGTTTAATTAAATTTTCTTGTGTTGCGGTTGCCCGATACATTTGTTGGTTCATGGCAGGTACAACAGCAATGGGGGCTGCCGAAGCTAAACAAATTGTCGTGAGTAGGTCATTAGCCATACCTGAAGTGACCCGAGCAATTAAATCTGCGGTAGCCGGCGCTAATATGATGATATCTGCCCATTTGGCCAATTCAATATGGCCCATTGCGGCCTCAGCAGAGGGATCAAGTAAATCATCAGAGACAGGATGACCGGAAACCGCTTGTAGCGTCAAAGGGGTTATAAAGGCTTTTGCACCATGGGTCATAACAACACGAACTATTGCGCCTTCATCACGTAACCGACGGGTTAGTTCAGGAATTTTATACGCGGCAATACCACCACTAATGCCGAGAACTATTTTTTTACCTAATAGCTGTGTCATGGTTCTATCCATCTAATTATCGTGAAGAGCATCTTATCATATCAGAAATATCGTTGAGAGCACTGTATATATCATCACCCTTTTATTTTTGCGAAGCGCTACGCAAATTCACCAGTTATGCGTTGTTGTGCCTAGCGTCTGCATATAAAAGTGGGAGCGCAAAAGGAGAAATAGGGGGGTGATGATGGAATATGAAGAGAACTTACAGCCAAGGGAAAAACTGTTAGCTTATGGTGCGGTAGCACTGACTGACGTAGAGCTACTAGCGATTTTTTTACGAACAGGCAGGCAAGGGGAATCAGTAATTGAACTTGCGGAACGTTTGCTCAAAGAGTTCGGTTCTTTATACCTTCTTTTACAAGCGGATTACTCAAAGCTGTCGAAATGCAAGGGAATTGGTGTGTGTAAGTTCTCTCAACTTCAGGCAATTAGTGAGCTGGCACGCCGGTTTTTTGCTGAACAATTTTTATATGAAGATGTGATATCAGACCCAAACCTATTAAAAATGAGGCTAGTCGAGCTATTTTCTGGTCAAGAAAGAGAGGTTTTCACCGTCTTATTTTTGAACAATCAACATCAAATTATTAGCTACGAAGAGTTATTTAGGGGAACGATCAATCGGGTAGAGGTGCATCCTCGAGAAATCATTCGTTTTGCAATGAAAATGAATGCCAGTGCGATTATATTGGCACATAACCATCCTTCAGGTAACCCAGAGCCGAGTGACGCTGATAGGCAAGTGACGTTTCGTATTAAGGAGGCTTGTACTTTAATGGGGATTAAATTACTTGACCATTTTGTTGTTGGGCATAAAAATTGTGTTTCGTTTCTTGAACGAGGGTGGTTGTAAAAGCATTTTTTTGACTAAAAAATGACAACTTTTGCCGCATTGGGCTTGAGTGAGAACGATTGAAAGCGTATACTACGCCACCTTTGAGGATCTTGGGTTTGGCGAGAAGAGCCTATCTCAGTAAATTTTTTTACTAAGATGATAACATTCTTTTCAGTCAATAAAGTTTGCTGAGATGGGCTCCTAAGCCTGACGAGGCGGCCATACCCAGAACAAAAAAGCTCGAGCTGATTAGATTTTTGGAGAATAGACATGTCACGAGTCTGCCAAGTTACTGGCAAGCGTCCAATGAGCGGTAACAACCGTTCACACGCATTAAACGCGACCAAGCGTCGTTTTTTGCCAAACCTGCACTCTCACCGTTTCTGGGTTGAGTCTGAGAAACGTTTCGTAACACTGCGTGTATCTGCTAAAGGCATGCGTATTATCGATAAAAAGGGTATTGATGCTGTTCTTGCTGAACTGCGTGCCCGCGGTGAGAAGTACTAAGGAGCTAAAAAATGGCTAAAGGTATTCGCGAGAAAATCAAGCTGGTTTCTTCTGAAGGTACTGGTCACTTCTATACCACTACGAAGAACAAGCGTACTATGCCAGAAAAACTGGAAATGAAAAAATTCGATCCAGTTGTTCGTAAGCATGTAATCTACAAAGAAGCAAAAATTAAATAATTTTTGTTTTCTTATAAAAAACCCAGCTTTGGCTGGGTTTTTTTATTTTAAAAATCAAAAAGCTATGACGATAGGCATTCAAAGCTATATCGATTATTACTAAAGTAGTAACATGTTTATTATTGATTGAATTAATAGTGTTAGTTTTTGTCAAAGAACTATGTCATTTTACGTATAGATATAATTAAGAGTGTCTGGTGAAAAAACAGTTTAAAAAAATTCTTGTTATCAAGATGCGGTTTCATGGGGATATGTTACTGACGACGCCCGTCATCAGTACATTAAAACAAAACTATCCTGATGCCGAGATTGACGTGTTACTTTATCAAGATACGATCCCTATTTTGTCTGAAAATAGGGAAATCCATGCCTTATATGGTATGAAAGGTAAAAAGGCTAATGGTCTAAGTAAAGCATGTAATTTTATTCGTTTATTATTCAAACTACGCCGTAATAAGTATGATTTAGTTGTGAATCTAGCCGACCAATGGATGGTGTCTCTTCTGGTGCGTTCTATCCCTGCCCAAATGAAAATCTCCCATAAATTTGGTCATCGAGATTCCAAATATTGGCTAAATAGCTTTACACACTTGACCGAGCCTCATGGTGAACACGTTGTTATGAATAATCTTTCTGTGCTTGAACCGTTAAAAATAACGAATCTAAAAACCAATTTAACGATGTCATACACAGAAGAAGATTGGAAAAATATCGATCAAAAGTTATTAGAGCTAGGTGTACACAGCAGTTATGTGGTGATCCAGCCAACCGCACGGCAGATATTTAAATGTTGGGATGATGAAAAATTTGCACAAGTCATTGATGCATTACAATCTCGTGGGTATCAGGTTGTTTTGACTTCAGGGCCAAGTAAAGAAGACCTAAACTGTATTGAGACGATTGCTTCTCATTGCCAAACCAAGCCTATTACTGAATTGGCAGGTAAAACGACGTTTCCTGAGCTTGGTGCCTTAATTGCGCATGCCGCGTTATTTATCGGGGTTGATTCAGCACCGATGCATATTGCAGCGGCTGTAAATACACCAATAGTGTGTTTGTTTGGCGCAACGAATAATGTATTTTGGCGTCCGTGGAGTGATAATGTTGTGCAGTTTTGGGCGGGTGATTATGAGGCGATGCCACCAAGAGAAAAGCTCGATAGAACTAAAAAATATCTTTCTATCATTCCCGCATCTGATGTTATTGAGGCAACAGAAAAAATGCTGCCTATGAATATTCGTTCAATAATGACAAGGCTCTGAGATGATTTTGGCATTTTGTCTGTACAAGTATTTTCCATTCGGTGGTTTGCAGCGTGATTTTTTGCGTATTGCATTAGCATGTCAGGCAAGAGGACAGCAGATCCGCGTCTATACTCAATCATGGGATGGCGATAAACCTGCAGGGTTTGAAATTATCATTGTGCCTGTGACTTCTAAAACCAACCATGGACGTAATGCGCAGTATTGTGAGTGGGTTCAGGCACATATTAAACAACATCCTGTAGCTCGTGTGGTTGGCTTTAATAAGATGCCGGGCTTAGATGTTTACTATGCAGCGGATGTTTGTTACGCAGAAAAAGTCGCCAATGAAAAAGGTTTTTTCTACAAATTGACGCCTCGCTATAAACATTATGCCCGGTTTGAAAAAGCGGTGTTTCAGACAGGGAAGCCGACTAAGCTATTAATGTTAACACCTCATCAAATTGCACATTTTAAAAAACACTATGCTACAGAAGCGTCGCGTTTTTATATGCTGCCGCCGGGGATTGCGCAAGATAGAAAATACGATAAACAAATCCCCAATGCGCGGCAAATTTATCGAGAGAAAAATCAGATACCTCAGTCAGCGTATTTGTTGTTGCAGGTTGGTTCCGACTTTAAGCGTAAAGGGGTCGATAGAACCTTAAGAGCGATGGCTGCATTGCCTGAGGAGATTAAGAAAAATACGTTATTAATGGTAGTTGGGCAGGATAAGCCTGAAAAATATCAGCGTCTAGCAAATACACTGGGTATAGGTAAACAAGTCTCCTTTTTTAGTGGGCGTAATGATGTTGCTGAGCTAATGGCAGCGGCTGATATCTTAATGCATCCAGCATACCAAGAAGCGGCGGGTATTGTGTTGCTGGAAGCTATAACAGCAGGTTTACCTATTATTGTTACGGAAGTTTGTGGTTATGCTTCATTTATTGCTGATGCTCAATGCGGTATTGTGATCCGTGAACCATTTGAGCAAAAAACGTTAGATTCTGCACTTTCAGAAAGCCTGCAAAATAAACAACAATTAAAAAATTGGGCAGAAAAGGCGCGGCATTTTGCGGATACAGAGGACTTATATAGTTTACCTGAAAAAGCGGCTGATATTATTTTAGGACATCTAGATGATTGAACTTAAAACACCTTTTAGTGAGCTATGGAAAAATAAAGATCCTTTTGTTGAAACTGAGCAGTTAGAAGGTGAGGTTTTTCGTCAGCTAGAAAGTCGCAAAACATTGCGCTTTGAGCTTGGTGGTGAGAGCTATTTTATCAAAATCCATTATGGTACAAGCTTAAAAGAGGTGTTAAAAAACCTGTTTTCATTAAGGCTACCAGTATTGGGGGCTGATAGGGAGTGGAACGCAATTCATCGGCTAACAAAAGCGGGTGTAGATACGATGGATGGCCGTGCATTTGGGCAAAAGGGTGTGAATCCGCTACGCCGCCATTCCTTTATTATTACGAAAGATTTAACGCCAACGGTGAGTTTGGAAGATTACTGTGCAAATTGGCCAAGCCTAGCGCCTGATTTTAGAGTTAAACAATTGATTATTCGCCGTGTTGCTCAAATGGTACGTAAAATGCACGCCGTTGGTATTAATCACCGCGACTGTTATATTTGCCATTTTTTACTACACTTGCCTTTCTCAGGTGAAGAGCAGGATTTGAAAATCTCGGTGATAGATTTACATCGAGCGCAACTTAGAAAGAAGGTTCCAACTCGTTGGCGTGATAAAGATCTTATTGGGTTATACTTTTCTTCATTAAATATCGGCCTAACAAGCAGAGATATTTTCCGTTTTATGAAGGTTTACTTTGATTTGCCTTTACGAGAAATTTTAAAAGAAGAACAAGCTTTGGTACTCAAGGCAGGAAGCAAGGCAAAAAAAATCCAAGAGCGTACAATTAGAAAGTCATTGTAACATTCTCCGAAAAAGAGAGTAAAAAGAATATGTTTTTTGATAAACAAAATGCAGTAACTAAACAGATAAATCTATCTTCTTCTGGTGAGGAACACCCTAGTACTAGCTTACATATCTCTTATGGTATAGACCGTAACTTCTTGTATGGATGTGGGATCTCTATTGCATCGATATTAAAAAATAATTCGGATATGCATTTTGTCTTCCATATTTTTACTGATTATTTTGACGATGAATGGAAAGGTTTATTTAAACAACTCGCAAGCCAGTATAATACTAGTATTATCATTTACCTAGTTGACTGTGAGCAACTAAAGTCATTACCAAGTACTAAAAATTGGTCATACGCAACCTATTTTCGATTTATTATCGCAGATTATTTTTCAAATCAATTAGAACGTATGATTTACATGGATGCAGATATTATATGTCAGGGTTCATTAAATGAATTGTTAGATATTAAGTTTAGCGATGATCAAGTTGCTGCTGTTGTACCTGAAAGAGATGCTGTTTGGTGGCAGAAAAGAGCTGATGCTTTAGGGGTTCCTAATATTTCCACTGGGTATTTTAACGCAGGGTTTTTACTAATCAATCTGATAAACTGGTCTCGACTAGATATTTCGGCTAAAGCGATGGAATTATTATCTCAAGAAGAGATAAAAGCAAAAATATCCTATTTAGATCAGGATATTCTTAATATATTACTAACAGGCAAAGTTATTTATCTTGATGGAAAGTATAATACACAATATAGCCTAAACTATGAGCTGCAAAAAGATAAAAAAGAGAACCCAATAACAGATAATACGATATTAATTCATTATATTGGTCCGACTAAACCATGGCATGAGTGGGCGAACTATGCGACTGCACAGCCATTTATTGAGGCCAAAAAATCTTCACCATGGAAGGATATTCCATTGCTAAAAGCAAAAAGTAGCAACCATTTGCGTTATAGTGCTAAGCATATGTTTAACCAAGGTAAATTATTTTCTGGAATCAAAAATAGCATTCAATACTTTTGGGCTAAATTAAGTAATTAATCATTGGATAAATTATGTCTTTTTTAGAAAGAAATCAAAATACTCTTTCGAAGTATAATAAAGCTTTAATCTTTATATTTGTTGTGCTTTTTTTTGTGGATAATGTTACTAGGTATAAACACATACTATTCTACCTAATGATAGCTACATGTTTGGTATATTTATCATTAGACACAAGAAAGGTGCTAAAAAGATTAAATAATAAACTTTTATACTTAGTCGTGTTGTTTTCATTGGTTTTTTATATTTCAATAAGTTACTCAAGCATGCCTAATGTATCAATGAGAGCGATTAATAATAAGTTCTTGAATTATGGGATACTTAGCCTATCTCTTTTATTACCGATTCTTCTCTACAAAGAAAATATAAAAACGATTTCAAATTTACTATTGACTAGTTTTTTTGCATCATTAGTGGTTGTTTTACTTATTGAACTATATCGGTACTATGAGGCTTATCAGAATGGTATTTTACCATTTACAACCTATAACTTTAGGAGTGTTTCAGATGCCTTGGTTTTTTACTTTCCTATAATTCCGATCCTTTGGTATCTATTGCCTAAATCTAAGCTGATTTATTTTTATATACTAAGTGTTGTATTTTTATTTGTTTTGCTAGGGACTCTTTCCCGAGGTGGGTGGGTTGCTGTGGCTATGGCAGGTTTATTATTTTTATGTTTTAAACGTCCATGGAAATTGATTGGCTCGATACTATGTATCTTGTTAATTTCATTGATCTCATTAAAATCAATCTACCCAGATATGACTAAAACTCTATTTTATAAGCTTGAACAAACTGATAGTACTCATCGATATAAAAATGGTACACAGGGAACAGCACTTGAGTTAATTTTAGAGAATCCAATTATTGGATATGGATTTGGTGATAAAATATACATTGATAAATATAATAGTGTTGTACCAGAAAAGCCTGATTGGGTATTTAAGAAGTCATTGGGGCCTCATAATATCTGGCTATATGTCTGGTTTGGTGTAGGTATCTCAGGGCTGATTGCTTTTAGTGCGGTTTTTTTGTCGATGTGTTTTTCCTTATTCAAGGAAATCAAAAGTACAGTCAATGAATCAAAAAGTTATTTTGCATTTATAGCGTTATTAATGAGCCTCATTAGCTTTTATCTGGTTCGAGGGATGTTTGAGCAAGTGGACCTAAAACCATTAGGTGTTCTTTTAGGTTTTTTAATTGCTATGATGGGGCACAGTTCAACAAAGAATAAGAGAAAGCACTATGAATAACCTCATAACAAATAAATATGTGCTCGGCGAAGTGTGTAAAGCTGATAATACCTTGTTATCATGCTTAGATGTTATTTATGGTTCTGATGAAAACTATCAGTTTGGGGCTGGGGTTTCAGCGGTGTCTTTACTCATAAATAATCCAACCACATTTTTTAGATTCCATTATTTTTTAGATAAAGTTAGCCCAGATTTTCTAGAGAAACTTAAAGTTATTGCAAGTCAGTTTCAAGTGGAATTTCATGTTTATGAATTAGATAACAAATTACTGAAAACACTTCCCGCTTCTGATGTTTGGTCATCAGCGATGTACTTTCGGTTAGTTGCCTTGGATTATCTGTCGAGTGATTATGATTTTGCTCTCTATTTAGACGCGGATGTTATGTGTAATGGTATCTTAGATTTAACGACTAATTTAATCAAAGACAAAGTCTGTGGTGTCGTTGCTGATGATATCGGTGTAAGAACAAAAAGTGAAACAAGGCTTCATGCGCCTTCACTAGCAAAGACTTACTTCAATTCTGGTGTCATGTTTGTCAACTTTAAAAAATGGCATGAAAAGCAGATTACCCAACAATGTTTTGAGTTGTTATCAGCAGAAAATGCTAAGCAACGATATAAATATCCTGATCAAGATGTGTTAAACCTTATTTTAAGAGAAGACTTAGAACTACTTAGTCAAAGATTTAATACTGTTTATACACTAAAAAATGAATTATATGACTCAACTCACCAAAAATATCAACAGGTTATTACACCTGAAACAGTCCTAATTCATTACACAGGTGTGAGTAAACCTTGGCACACATGGGCAAATTATCCCGCTTCCCAACCTTTTTATAAGGCTTTGATGCAATCGCCTTGGACAACGAATGACTTAAAACCTGCAACTAAATTTGTTGAAAGAAAAAAAGAGTATAAACACTTATTAAAACAAGGTAACTATTTAGCAGGTATCTTGTCTGGTATTCGGTATTCGTTTGAAAAACTCATGGGTAAAAGAAAATCATACTATGATTAATAAAATTGTCTTAACAGTTTCTCCAATATTTTCTATACCACCGAAAAGCGCGGCTGCTATTGAGTCGTGGATGTATAATGTTGCGAAGAGATTAGATATCGAAAACCGTATTGTTTGTATACAAAATGAAGGGTATTCGAGCCATTCTATTGTGAATAAAAATTGTGAAATTGAACGCATCAAATTTGGAAAGGTGTACACAAGGTTATTTAAAAAATGGACAAGGCTGGATCCTTATTCTTACGCTGATAGGATTGTTAAAATTAAACATAAATTCGCTCCAATTCCTAATGAAAGCGTTATTTTTGTGCATAATCATATTAAGTCTTTCAAGAAAATAATAAAAAAAGAAGGGCATAGCAATGTTGTATTGCATATGCATAACTTTTTTGAACCTAAAGACATACCAGAAGACATCAAAATTATTGTACCAAGCCGTTTTATGAAGGATTGGTTCCGTGAGCGATTGCCAAAAGCATATATTGAAGTGGTTCGTAATGGATTTGATGGTGAAATTTATGCTCAACCACCGGAAATCAATCGCGAAGATTTTGGACTGACACAAGAAGATAAAGTTATTTTATTTGCAGGTAGAATAGCTAGAGACAAGGGAGTGCTTGAGTTAATGCAGGCTTGTCAGGTTTTCTTCAAAGAAGATAAACGCTATAAGCTAGTGATTGTCGGTGACCCAAACGCGGCATTGAAAGGTGAATTAGCACAATATCAGGATGAGGTCAAAAACTACGCAAAAAACTTGGGTGAGCAGTGTATTTTCTTAGGTGGAGTGCACCCTGATAAAATTAGACACTATTATTCATTTGCAGATGTAATTGCAGTACCTTCTATAGCACCAGAACCATTTTGTATGGTAGCACTTGAGGCTATGGCTTCGGGTCGACCAGTTATTGCATCTCAACGTGGTGCAATGGTTGAATTTATTGCACATAACGAGACAGGGTTTATTTTCAGAGAACCACTTTCTCCTTTGAGTATGGCTGAAGATATTACTGATGCATTAAATAACCCAAAAAGTCAAGAAATAGCATGCCATGCGAAAAAATATGCTTATGATAATTTTACTTGGGAAATTGTTAAAGATGAGCTTCTTAGTGTGATCAAAAAATGGTATCCATAAGTTAAAAAGAGTTTGCATATGCCTGAATTACCAGAAGTTGAAACAAGCCGCCGTGGAATCGAGCCGCATTTAGTCGGTAATACAATTTGTTATGCAATTGTTCGTAACAGCCGCTTACGTTGGCCTGTATCAGAGCAAATTAAAAGTTTATCTGATGAAATGATTTTAAGTGTACAAAGGCGCGCTAAGTATCTGTTAATCGAACTAAAAAATGGTTGGATTATTATCCACTTAGGCATGTCGGGTAGTCTGCGTATATTGTTGGAAGAATTGCCTGAAGAAAAACATGACCATGTTGATTTGGTATTAAAAGATGGCAAAGTACTACGGTACACGGATCCTCGGCGCTTTGGCGCGTGGTTATGGTGTGATGATCTTGAAACGAGTCGTGTTTTATCCCATCTAGGCCCAGAACCTCTTTCTGATGAATTTAATGCTCAATATTTATTTGAGCAGGCAGGAAAGCGAAAAATAGCCATTAAACCTTGGCTGATGGATAACAAGGTTGTTGTGGGTGTTGGTAATATTTATGCTAATGAAGCACTATTTGCGGCGGGCATTTCACCAGAAAAAATCACGCACACATTGACTCTTGAACAATCGATTGATTTGGTCCAGCAGATCAAAAAGGTACTACAGCGCTCTATTGAGCAGGGTGGAACCACGCTGAAAGATTTTCTACAATCCGATGGGAAACCAGGGTACTTCGCCCAAGAATTATTTGTATATGGTAAAAAAGGTGAGCCTTGTTTGATATGTGGCACGCCAATTCTTAGTATCAAACAAGGCCAACGCAGTACCTTTTATTGTCCTCAATGTCAAAAATAAGCTTAAATTTTATTCAGCTTTTTTAGCATCGCTTCAGCGACAACGGGCGGAAGGAAAGAAGAAATATCGCCATCATGGAGTGCCACATCTTTTATCAGTGACGATGAAACAAAAGATAAGCTTTGTGAAGGGAGTAAGAATACCGTTTCCAATTCAGGAACAAAATGGCGGTTCATGTTTGCGAGCTGCCATTCATATTCAAAATCTGCAACAGAACGAACGCCACGGATAAGTATATTTGCGCCATGTTTTTGTGCGAAATTAGCCATTAGCTCAGAAAAGCCAACCACCTCAACATTGTTTAAGTGCGAGGTGACTTTTTGGGCAAGTTCAACACGCTCTTCAAGGGTAAACATGGGACTTTTGCGTTGGCTATTAGCGATAGCGAGTAATACGTGGTCAAACATTGCCGCCGCACGAGAAACAATATCAATATGGCCTGAAGTAATAGGGTCAAATGTACCAGGGTAAATCGCTTTATGTTTCATAATATTGATATCTCGTTGTTTGTTAACGCTAATTTAAAAAATTTAAATTAAGTA
This sequence comes from Providencia sp. PROV119, assembly GCF_028482435.1. Lineage (NCBI taxonomy): Bacteria > Pseudomonadati > Pseudomonadota > Gammaproteobacteria > Enterobacterales > Morganellaceae > Providencia > Providencia sp. PROV119. Next base: position 22,482 of record NZ_JAMPQL010000031.1, on the reverse strand, counting down.
ATATGTGCATATTATCAACATTATCGACTATTAAGTGCTGTTGCAACCGACTAATGATCCCCTAAGCGAATTTTAAAGCTATTTTTAGGTGCATATTCTGCACACTTTAATAAAAGGTTTATGTTAAGATAGCGCCAATTTTGGTAAGTGAATCAGATCGAATGTTATTGCGTTTATATCAGGTACTTCTTTATCTTATCCAGCCACTCATTTGGGTACGCCTATTAGTGCGGGGTCGCAAAGCTCCCGCGTATCGTAAGCGTTGGGGTGAACGTTATGGTTTTTGTGCTGGTAAAGTTGCGCCGGGCGGTATTCTGCTGCATTCAGTATCTGTTGGTGAAACCCTTGCTGCTGTGCCTTTGGTACGGGCATTACGGCATCACTATCCGTCATTGCCGATCACGGTAACCACGATGACACCAACAGGCTCCGAACGAGTCGTTTCGGCATTCGGTGATGATGTCTACCATGTCTACCTTCCTTATGATCTCCCGTGCTCTATGCGCCGTTTTCTTAATCAAGTTGATCCTAAATTAGTAATTATTATGGAAACGGAATTATGGCCGAATATGATTAATCAACTTAATCGTCGCCAAATACCCTTAGTGATTGCGAATGCGCGTTTGTCTGAGCGCTCTGCGGCAGGCTACCAAAAGTTAGGTAGTTTTGTGAAACGTATGTTGCGTAATGTCACGATGGTTGCTGCACAGCACCAAGAAGATGGTGAGCGTTTCATCAAGCTAGGGTTAAGACGTGTGCAATTAAATGTCACGGGGAGCCTTAAGTTTGATATTTCCGTTACCCCAGAGCTTGCGGTTAGAGCCGTCACATTACGCCGGCAGTGGGCGGCACATCGACCCGTTTGGATTGCCACTAGCACCCATGAAGGTGAAGAGGCTATTGTGTTAGCGGCACACCAGCAATTATTAAAACAATTTCCTGATTTATTACTGATTTTAGTTCCTCGTCATCCTGAACGTTTTGCCAAAGCAGAAGAACTCACCCAAAAAGCAGGCCTTAAGTTTATTCGTCGTAGTGAAGGTATTGTGCCTACTCCTGATATACAAGTGGTTGTCGGGGATACGATGGGGGAGCTGATGTTGTTATATGGAATTGCGGATTTAGCATTTGTTGGTGGCAGCCTTGTGGAAACAGGGGGACATAACCCGTTGGAAGCGGCAGCACATGCGTTACCTGTTTTAATGGGACCACATACGTTTAATTTTAAGGATATTTGTGGGAAGCTGAAGCAGGCGGATGGCTTAATTACGGTGACTGATAGCGATTCAATGGTTCAAGCCGTCACTAGCCTCCTGTCGGACGAAGATTATCGTTTATATTATGGTCGTCATGCTGCGGAAGTTTTGCATGAAAATCAGGGGGCGCTACAACGTTTATTAAAGCTTTTACAACCTTACTTGCCTCCGAGAGAGCAATAATTTTAACGATTATTTCTAATTCAGAATATTGAACTTGAATAAAACGACAATAGATGATGACTATTTGTCTTCCTTTCTTATTATTCGCTATAAACTATAGTAGAATCTGCCGTTTAATTTCCATTGGTGCTATTAGGTTTGTATTTTATGCATGATGAGTCTGCCTAATAGATAGTGGGTACTTTTACTCAATTATTTAAGACAGTATGCCAGCAATCAATCAATCAACATCAAACAAATATGTTTATTTATGGGTCATTGGCTATGCGGTTGCATGGATTCTAGCCAGCTTTCACTTAGATCCTACAGTGCCTTATGATACGGTGGAAGCCGTTAACTGGGGGATGAATGGGGAGTGGGGTTCACCAAAAAACCCTTGGTTTGTTGGTGTTCTTATGTGGCCTGCTATTTATTTGGGTATTTCCTACAGTTTTTACTGGTACTTTATTCATTTTGTCGGGGTTGCCTTTGGTTTATTGGGGGTCTGGAAATTAGCATACCGTTTAACAGCACGTCGTGACCTAGCTTGGTTTGCGATGTTGATGTTGAATTTATCGGGTGTGATTAATTTTGATATCATTCCTTACAATGATAACTATATTTTAGTGACCTTTTGGGCTTGGATAATCTACTTTTTCTTACGAGCCGTTTATGAAAATCCGGCTTGGTGGCTGCTTTTTGCTTTATTTGCAGGTTTGGCGACAATGGGGAAATATTCAACATTATCGCTGGTAGGATCGGTATTTTTATTAACGTTATTTGTTAAACAAGTTCGCCAAAGTTATCGTTATCCTGTTTTTTATTTAGCGATTGCACTTTGGTTTGCGATTGTATTACCTAATTTCTTTTGGTTAATGGCGAGTGATTTTTCTGCCTTTAAATGGGTGGATTCACAGATTGACCCAGGCTTTAATTTGCATACGACTAAGGCGGCGCTCAGCGTATTTTATCCTTTAATTATTGCCGCCATTATTTTATATAGCTGTGGTGGGAAATTAGGTTGGCCGAAATCGCTAGCAAATCGTATGGCGAATTTCTTGGTTCTTTTCCCATTAGCGGTGATCTATGGTTGGTTCTCTTTCCATGACGGTGGGCGTATTACCGAATGGTTGCAACCCTTTATGGCAGCTTGTGCCCCGCTATTTATTGGCTCTATAACAGTCATGCCGACTAAATCACTCAGAAAACCACTGATTGGTTTAGCCCTTTTCGGTGTCGTGGTTCTGTTAGGTTATTGTGTTGTGCAAGCGGCTAATATTAAGGGCGCAGGGCAAAAATTTATTGGCGTGAAAACGTTGATCGCGGAGGGTGAAGATCGCTGGCATGAACGTTATGGCGTTCCACTAAAATATGTTGGTGGTGAAGATAATTTACATCAATGGTTTATTATCTACGCAAAAGATAGGCCACATGTGATCCAGCCTTGGACCCTTGAACATCATATGCCGCCGAATGTGTATAATCGCAAGATTACAGAAGCGGAGATCCGTCAGCATGGTGCATTGCTGTTAGGTCGTAAGTATGATGATTGCACTCATGAGAACTTTGATAAGGTTCGTCAGTACTGGCCACAATTTACGATTGAGAAAGAAGAGGTTATCTATCGTTCAGAGCCGGATGCTGAGCCAGAAACCATGTGTTTTGGGTTTATTGCGCCAGAGAAATAATGATAAGGATAATGCCTTAAATAAGGCATTATCCTTGCGTAATAACTTGTTTATTTAATTAGTTTTAGGTAAATACCTAAACGGAGTAGCTTGTTATATTTTGAATTTTTATTAAATAACTTTAAAGCACTACGCCACTGCATATGTCCCAAATAATTTAATTTAAAAATATCAGGATGTTGGCTTGCACAGGTCAAAAAAATACCTTGGTCATCATCAATTATTCCTGAAGATAAAAATTTTTTTTGGGTTTCAAATACCATTTGATAGAATTCAGACCACTTTTCTTTACTAGCAACCAATACTCCACCAATAATATGAGGGTCATTACTTAAAACTTTTTCTAATACTGCTTTTTCATCAGTGAGGTCTAAATTATCTTTAATAGAAAAGAGGTGGATCTTATTTTTGTCGAAAGGGTGATACCATTCTGTTATTCCATAACGGGCTTTATTATTTCGAATATAACCAAAATCAACCCAAGCGGCAGTCTCACTATTAACAAGTTTTAGGTCAATGGCTTTTTTAACAAAAAAAGGTTTTAAGTTATTGATCAAAACATATTCAGGTGACCAGTATTCAGGGCAATGTAATAGGCTGGGATCAATCAGCTTTTTGAAATCATCGCTATTTTGAATATACGCTATTTTTTTGAGAATAAAGTTAAATTTCTTGTGGAGGTTGATTGTAATTATATGGGTTGGCTTGCCTTTTCTAATAGAAAGGATTTTTTCTTTGAAATCTGCTGATGTAAAAACAACCATATTATTTTCAAGTTTTGCCAGCCTGCTAAAATACTCGAAATAAGTATCGTTGGTGCATTCAAAAGATTTTGAATGGCCATTTTGGCTATTCCAGTTTCCTCTACCAATATCAAAAAAAGCAGTTACTATTGTTATTGATTCTTTCATAAAATGTGGCTAGCCCGTCGTAGTATAAAATTTAGTTATAATCAATCAGTGATATATAAATCATGAGACTCTAGATTTCAATTTTTCAAATACTTCATTAGGTTTTATTGAACTCATAGTACCATCCACAGATTTAATTTCATGTTGCTCTAAACCATAGCCGCCAATCAGCCCGGGATCTGTTGGGCCAAACAGGGTGAAATTCGGTTTATCTAATGCGGCGGTTAAATGGCTAAGGCCTGTATCAACAGAAACCACCGCCTTAGCATTAGCAATTTGTAGAGCAACTTCGGCTAAGGTTAATTTAGGCAAAACTTCGACAAAATCAAACCCATCTGCAAGACGTAATGCCCTTTGGTGTTCATGCTCTGCGCCCCATGGCAGTTTTATTTTTAAACCACTGTCGGCCATTAACCCAATCAGTTCTCGCCAGTGCTCTTCAGGCCAGTGTTTATCATCACGAGTGGTTGAATGCAAGAACACCACATAGTCATCCTGTGTGACTGTGGGGACATGTAAAAAATGTTGAGCGATGGCATAGTCACCTTGCGCTTTAGGACAATCGTAGCCAAGACTCGCGGCAAACAGTTGGCGAATACGTTCTACGGCGTGCTGTTGCTTACTAATTTGGTATTTATAGTCGTAAAAAAAACTGGCAATTGGCTCTCGAATACTGTGGCGATCATAGCCATGTTTAGGGCCATCTGCGAGACGCGTGACCAGAAAGGCACTTTTCAATAGGCCTTGAGCATCAATAATCGCATCATAGCGGGTTGCAGTCAGTTGCTGGCGAAATGCAGCACGTTCGGCGCGAATGGGGGCAGAAAACCAGTTTTTACGCCAACGGCGGATAGCAACAGGGATCACTTGATTGACTGCGCTGTGCCATGTGGGGATCTGCGCAAAACCCTCTTCCACAACCCAATCGAATTGGATATGAGGAAAGGCTTGCTGTGCATCCGTTAGTGCGGGTAGGGAGTGTAACACATCCCCCATCGATGAAGTCTTTACTAGCAGTACGCGCATCAAGCAACACCTATTTGTAATCGCGCCAGCGCATCAACCACTAATTGAGGCTGAATATCGATGAGACTTTGATGATAACCGCTTGCCCCATCACCTTTACGAACTTTATGGTAGCCACTAATTAAGCGGATAACTTCTGCTTTATTCGATAGTGGAGGCGTAAAATCAGGGCTACTTGGGCCATATAGGGCAACAAGCGGTTTATCCAATGCAGCAGCAACATGCATCAGTCCTGAATCATTGCTGACAACGGCCTGACAGCTAGCAATTAAATTCACGGCTTGCTCTAAAGACGTTTTACCCGCAAGGTTGCTACAATGCTCATGCGCACTGTCCGTTAGGCTTTGGCGAATTTCCTCACCTGCATCATGATCTTTTTGTGAGCCAAATAAGAGAATTTGATAACCTTTTTCGCTGATCAACTGCTCCGCTAGCGCGGCGTAGTGATAGTGCGGCCAACGTTTAGCCGGACCAAATTCTGCACCAGGGCAGAAGCCAATAATTGGGCGTGTGGTATTGATATTAAACGCTTTAATAGCCTCAGTGATTTCTTGTTCATTAACAGCCAGTTTAGGCCATAAGATAGGCTCTGGAATATCTGCTGCGCTGTGAATGTTTTGCTTATCATAAGCTAATGCAACATAGCGCTGCACCATCAACGGAAAAGCGGCTTTATCTAATGTACGGAGGTCATTAAGTAGTCCATAACGCATCTCACCGCGCCAACCCGTTCGTTTGGCAATTTTGGCAAAGAAGGGCACCAAAGCAGATTTAAATGAGTTCGGAAGAACAATGGCTTGGTCATAACCATTTTGGCGTAAGCTAAGGCCAAGTTTACGGCGCTCACCAATCGCGAGCGCACCATGGCCTAATGGCATTGGGATGGCGGCATTGACTTCGGGCATTTTCGCCAATAGAGGGCGGCACCATTGAGGTGCCATCACATCAATTTGTGCTTGGGGATATTGAGCCTTTAGCGTGCGATATAGGCTCTGTGACATCATCATATCCCCTACCCATGAGGGGCCGATCACCAATATTTTCATAAAGTTGTATTAATCTTCTTTATTCAGCCATTGCATATATTCAGCTACGCCTTCGGCAACTGTTTTAAAAGGTGCCTTATAGCCAGCCGTACGTAATTTTGTCATGTCTGCTTGTGTGAAGCTTTGATAGCGCCCTTTTAGTTTCTCAGGGAATTCAATGTATTCAACAGAAACATTTTTATCACTGTGGAATTGTGTCACTGCATCGGCGACGGCTTGGAATGACTCGGCACGGCCTGTACCACAGTTAAAGATCCCTGAAATATTGTTCTGCCAGAACCATAAATTGACTGCGGCAACATCGCCGACATAAATAAAGTCACGGCGGAAGTTTTCACTGCCTTCAAATAGCTTGGGTTGTTGGCCTTCATTAATTTGCTTATTCAGATGGTAAGCGACACTTGCCATGCTGCCTTTATGACCCTCACGAGGACCATATACGTTGAAGTAACGGAAACCACAAATTTGCGACTGTGCTTCTGGCAAAATTTCGCGAACGTACTGGTCAAAGAGGAATTTCGAATAGCCATAAACATTGAGTGGCTTTTCGAACTGGCGATCTTCAATAAAATTATCACTACGACCACCGTATGTTGCCGCTGAAGAGGCGTAGAGGAATGGGATTTCGCGCTCTAAGCAAAAATGCAGTAACTCTTTCGAATACTGATAGTTATTGTCCATCATGTACTTGCCATCCCATTCAGTTGTGGATGAGCAAGCTCCTTCATGGAATACCGCATCGACATCACCAAAATCATCACCGGCGATAATACTCGCAATAAAATCTTCTTTATCAATGTAATCAGCAATATCGAGGTCAACAAGGTTGGCAAACTTAGTACCGTCTTTCAGATTATCGACAACGAGAATATCTGTACGACCAGCATCATTTAATGCTTTGACAATGTTGCTACCAATAAAACCAGCTCCGCCAGTGACAATGATCATCGGGCATACCTCAAATGGGTTAAGAACAAAAAGGATACGAATTGTTTTTCATAATAGCATTTCTGCGCGCTGACGACACCATAACTGGCAGACAAACATTCTAGAGGCTACATTTTTATAGGGGAATGATCGTGATCTTGGCTGCAAACTTAATTTATTTATGCTGCATCAGTCGATAGTTTTAGTATCTATTATTAAACTCTAAAAATCGTCACATAACAGGAATAAATCATGTCAGAACTATTTTATCAGCAGATTAAAGAGCAGTTAGCCCAAACAGAGGCTGCTGGTTTGTTTAAGCATGAGCGGATAATTACTTCCTCGCAAGATGCAGATATTGAAATTGTTGGTAATAAGCGAGTTGTTAATTTTTGTGCCAACAATTACTTGGGATTAGCAAATCACCCAGATTTGATTGAAGCCGCGAAGCAGGGTATGGATAGTCACGGTTTTGGTATGGCTTCTGTCCGTTTTATTTGTGGAACACAAGATAGCCATAAACAACTCGAAAAGAAATTGGCTGATTTTTTAGGTATGGAGGACGCCATACTCTATTCCTCTTGTTTTGATGCGAATGGGGGATTATTTGAAACCTTGCTAGGCCCCGAAGACGCGGTCATTTCAGATGCGTTAAACCATGCTTCCATCATCGATGGAATACGCCTTTGTAAAGCTAAACGGTATCGTTATGCAAATAATGATATGGCAGAGCTTAGGGCTTGTCTTGAAGAGGCTAAAGCCGCAGGTGCACGCCACATTTTGATTGCGACGGATGGTGTCTTCTCAATGGATGGTGTTATTGCCAATTTGAAAGCGGTTTGTGACCTAGCAGATGAATTCCAAGCATTAGTGATGGTTGATGATTCTCATGCGGTTGGTTTTGTTGGTAAAAATGGCCGCGGCACCCATGAATATTGTGATGTGATGGGGCGAGTAGACATTATTACAGGAACACTGGGTAAAGCGCTTGGTGGGGCTTCAGGCGGTTATACGGCGGCAAAAAAAGAAGTCGTCGAGTGGTTACGTCAACGCTCTCGTCCTTACTTATTTTCCAACTCATTAGCCCCCGCTATCGTTGCGGCCTCGATTAAAGTCATCGATATGATGAGTGAGGGGGATGCGCTACGTGAGCGGTTATGGCGTAATGCCGCGCTATTTCGTGAAAAGATGTCTGCGGCAGGCTTTACTCTCGCTGGCGCCGATCATGCCATTATTCCCGTTATGTTAGGGGATGCGGCGCTTGCTCAAGTTTTTGCAAATGAATTACTAGAAGAAGGTATTTATGTAACGGGTTTCTTCTACCCTGTTGTTCCTCAAGGACAAGCGCGTATTCGTACACAAATGTCGGCGGCACATACGGAAGAAGATATTTTACGCGTTGTAGACGCATTCACCCGCATAGGCAAAAAACTGAAAGTCATTTCCTAATGATAATAATATAAGGCCGTTCTATGAAAGCACTGTCTAAATTAAAAGCAGAACCAGGTATATGGATGACAGAAGTTCCAAAACCGGAACTCGGGCACAATGATGTGATGATAAAAATCCGTAAAACTGCCATTTGTGGTACGGATGTTCATATCTATAACTGGGATGAATGGTCACAAAAAACCATTCCTGTTCCAATGGTTGTGGGCCATGAATATATTGGGGAAATTGTTGAGATAGGACAGGAAGTCAAAGGCTTTAAAATCGGTGATCGTGTTTCCGGTGAGGGGCATATTACATGCGGTCACTGTCGCAACTGTCGTGGGGGGCGCACGCATTTATGCCGTAACACGATTGGCGTGGGGGTAAATCGCCCCGGCTGTTTTGCACAATACCTTGTGTTGCCTGCATTTAATGCGTTTAAAATCCCCGATAATATTCCAGATGAAATTGCTGCTATCTTTGACCCATTTGGTAACGCGGTTCATACTGCGCTCTCTTTTGATCTTGTTGGTGAAGATGTTTTAGTTTCAGGAGCAGGGCCTATCGGTATTATGGCTGCCGCGGTGTGCCGACATGTGGGGGCTCGTCACGTTGTTATCACTGATATCAATGACTATCGATTAGAGCTAGCCAAAAAAATGGGTGTCACTCGTGCGGTGAATGTGGGGCGTGAAAATCTAAAAGATGTGATGAAAGAGCTTGGCATGCAAGAAGGCTTTGATGTGGCTTTAGAGGTATCTGGCTCGCCTGCGGCTTTTCACTCTATGCTAGACACGATGAACCATGGCGGTCGCATTGCTTTACTGGGGATCCCATCTTCAGAAATGGCGATTGATTGGAGTAAAGTGATCTTTAAAGGCCTATTTATCAAAGGTATTTATGGCCGAGAGATGTTTGAAACTTGGTATAAAATGGCGACCTTGATCCAATCTGGGTTAGATCTTTCACCAATAATCACCCATCAATTTTCTATCGATGATTTCCAAAAGGGCTTTGACGTGATGCGTTCAGGGCAGTCAGGAAAAGTGATATTAAATTGGGATTAGTCGGTGGTATTCCAGTTGCCGAATTTGTGCGGCAACTGGAAAGCAGTGTTAGGTTTTTGTTGTGTAAAGAACGGCTATTTTGGGGCAGATAATAGTGGCTGTAGCGTCTTATCTTGATAAATTGATTCAACCACAAACATCAGAAAATCAATCCCTTCTAGCGACGCATTTTCTGGCACTGTAAACTCACATACCCCGAGCCTAACTGGCTCCAGCGCCGTATCTTTAGGGTTGACTGTAGAAGGCGTGGGCTGTTTATTCGGCGTTTCAGGCTGCATTTTTAACGGTTTTTGGTCTGAGGGTTTCGAACTTCCTTGTAATAAGGCGCTTACCGAGACAAGTTCTATATCTGCAGGGAGTTGCGGCAAGTATTTCTGCAAAGCACGAACGGTTGAAGGGTGTGGATGACCTATCGCAATCGCATTGCCATGTTTACGTGCATAGGCGACCGCTTTATTAAGTTGAACGCGAGTTTCTTCCTCTGATTGATGGTTATCAAGGAAGATATGGCGGCGTACAACGGGAACACCAAATTCATTTGCGGCTTTTACGGCCTGCGTATTTCCGATGGTCACGCTATCTAAAAAGAAAAAGTTCGCCTTAGACAGTGAGTTCATGACATGGCGCATACCTGAAAGACTAGAGGTCATTTCACTGCCCATATGATTATTCATGCCCTTGGCATAAGGTACTTGGCTAATGGCTCGTTTGATAATACGGTCAATTTCTTCGGCGCTCATGGTTGGTGAAAGGGTGTTTTTTTCGAGTGGTTGCTTGCTAAGGGGTTTCATCGGCATGTGAATGATAACCTCTCGCCCTTGCTGATGGGCTTTATTGGCAACAAGCTGACCATGAGGTGAATCAGGCAAGATAGCAATCGTGATTGGCGTCGGCAGCGCCAATATTTGGTTATCTTCTTTTGTGCGATAGCCAAAGTCATCAATGACTATCGCTAATTTTGCTGCACTAGCCTGAAGGCTCATCATCAAAAGAGATAAACCGATGAGTCGCATAAAAGGCCGGCGTTTTGACATAATTATATTCCTAACTATTTATTTGGCTATCTACCTAGCCAAGGGCGAGGGTTGACCGTTTTACCCTGCCGACGAATTTCGAAGTACAGTGCTGGTCGCTCTTGCCCACCACTACTTCCCACAAGGGCGATAGGTTGCCCAGCGCGAACTTCTTGCCCAACATTGACGAGAGCACTTTGGTTATAGCCATATAAGCTCATATCGCCTTTACCATGTTCAACCACGACGACGAGGCCATAACCTTGTAGCCAGTCAGCAAGTAGTACACGGCCATCGGCAATGGCTTTGACTTGTGTGCCTTCGTTAGCGCCGATAACCATACCTTTCCAGCGTAGCTCACCTGAAATTGCCTCACCATAATTGTGCAGGGTCTGTCCGCGAACTGGCCATAGTGCTTGCCCCGCAGGGCGGCCTAAGCCACCAGTACGAGACATGAGTGAACGCTCACTCTCTGAAGGTTTATAAGTCGAGCCTTTTTGTTTGGCTTTACGCTCTTTTTCGGCCACCTCAGCACGAATACGTGCGGCTTCACGTGCTTCACGCTCCGCTCTGGCTTTCGCCTCACGTTCAGCACGCGCGATCTTATCTCGCAACCTAGATTCATTTTGTTTCATGATGGCAAGATTTTTTTGATCTTCTTTAAGCGTACTTTCAAGGGCCGCAAGAGTTTGCTTACGTGCTGCCTGAGCCTTATCGAGTTTACGTTTTTCTTGCTGTTGGCGAGCTAAAGCTGTTTTTTGTTCCGCTTGTTTTTGCTGCTCAAGCTGTTTTTGCTGATTTAGCTCAAGGGTGGTGGCCTCAAGCTGTTTAATATTTTTTTCGCGCGCTTGATTGAGGTAGCTGTAATAGGCGAGGATACGCTCTTCCCGTTGGCCTTCTTCACCTTTTAAAAACAGTGATAGACCTTGGTGCTTACCTAATCGGAAGGCTGCGTCAAGTTGCTCGGCAAGTAACTTTTCGTGCTCGGCTTTTTGCTTTTGCAATCGGTTAATATTGCTGTTTAATGAGGAAATCTCTTTATCTAATTGCTTAAGTTGAGATTGTGTCTCATGTAGCTCACGCCCTGCCGCAGAAATGTTTTTCTCTTGCTGTTGGAGTTGATTCAGCAATGATGCCCGTTTGGCTTGCTGGTTTTTGACGCTTTTTTCTTTTTCAGCGATATTTTGCAGCAAATTTTGGAGCTGATCTTTATTTTCGGTGATCTGATTGGCCGCCAATACCTGATTAGGCACCAGAGAGATTAATCCACAAACGAACAGGGTTGAAGCAATAGCCTGACGAATAGCTGCTCTTTTCATCCGGTTATGTGTATTGGCCATTCTGATAGAAAACCTCGAATAAATGCGATAGCTGATTATTTCATCTGATAGCGTGAGTTACCAGCACCCTATTCTGAATATTGCAACAAATCGCGCCGAACCAAACGCGTTTTATGACCTGATGAAAACTAAATTATCTTGTAATAATTAGCATATCATCATTTGTCATCCTATTGATTGTATAGTGTATCGCGCCATTTTGTAGCATTAAATCAAATATTTTCAGTGCTCGTTAGTGCCTCAGTGTCTTTTTTCACCACACAGAATGCTTGATTTTAACAGTGCAATTTTTTGTCACGCTTTGTGCTTATGGTAAAATGGTTCGTCTATATTGATAAATAAACGCTATTTTGTTGGGATTAGAGACCATTTCTGCGGAGTGTTTCGCAAAAAAAACAATGTAGTTTGCGTTAACTGGCTGTAATTAGCTCAACACAAAGGTATACTCTGAACCCTTTGGTATTCGTTTTTAACTAACGGGAGTGATTGCCCCCCATGATGCAAGAAATCATGCAATTCGTCAGCCGGAACATGTTATTGAGTCTGGTTTGGATCGCACTATTTGTCGCGGTGGTCGTAATGACCTTTAAAGGTTTGTTCTCTAAATCAAAAGTGATCACTCGCGCGCAGGCGATTGCTCTGATTAATAAAGAAGAGGCAGTCGTTGTGGATTTACGTACTCGTGACGACTTCCGCAAAGGGCACATTATTGATTCTATCAACTTAACGCCATCTGAAATTAAAGACAATAATTTAGGTGAGCTAGATAAACACAAACAGAAACCCGTTATTGTGGTCTCTGCAAGTGGTATGGAATCAGGCAAACCGGCTGAGCACCTTGTCCAGCACGGTTTTGAAAAAGTCTTTATCTTAAAAGAAGGGATTGCTGGCTGGTCAGGTGAAAACCTGCCGTTGGCTCGTGGTAAGAAATAATTTATCCGGCGTGTAAATTGTCATATATCCAATGATGCTCATTTGAGACAGGTTAGTTTGAACATCGGCGGGTCTATACAGTCAAATTCATATGGAAGTTAAAAGGTATTAAAACTATGTCAGAACAAAACAACTCAGAAATGGTATTCCAGATCCAACGTATCTATACAAAAGATGTTTCATTTGAAGCACCGAATGCACCACATATTTTCCAGCATGAGTGGCAGCCAGAAATCAAACTGGATTTGGATACTTCTTCTACTCAATTGACTGAAGGTGTTTATGAAGTTGTTTTGCGTGTTACCACAACAGCAAAACTGGGTGAAGAAACTGCATTCCTGTGTGAAGTTCAACAAGCCGGTGTATTCTCAATCGAAGGTATTGAAGGCACGCAAATGGCACATTGCTTAGGTGCATACTGCCCTAACATTCTGTTCCCATATGCACGTGAAGCAATCACTAGCATGGTGAGCCGTGGTACATTCCCTCAACTGAACCTTGCGCCAGTTAACTTTGATGCACTGTTTATGAATTATTTGCAACAGCAGCAAGGTGAATCAGCGCCAGATACAGAAGCTCAACAGGACGCTTAATGAAAACTGCTTCAATGACAGTCATCGGTGCCGGATCTTACGGCACCGCTTTAGCCATTACGTTAGCTCGTAATGGTCATCAGGTTGTGCTGTGGGGGCATGATCCTCAGCATATCCATACATTACAACAAGAACGTAGCAATCAGGCATTTTTGCCTGGCGTTTCTTTCCCTGATAGTTTATCTCTCGAAGCGGACCTCAAACGTGCCGTGGAAGCGAGTCCGAATATCTTGATCGTAGTACCAAGCCACGTTTTTGGTGATGTACTCAAGCAAATTCAACCTCATCTCCAAGCCAATTCTCGTGTTATTTGGGCGACTAAAGGCTTAGAAAGAGATACAGGACGCTTATTACAAGATGTGGCACGTGAAGTATTAGGCAATGAAATTCCACTCGCGGTGCTATCTGGCCCTACGTTTGCCAAAGAGCTGGCGGCGGGGATGCCGACGGCAATTTCGGTTGCGGCAACCGACAGCCAATTTGGCGATGAACTGCAACAACTTTTCCATTGCGGTAAGAGTTTCCGTGTGTACAAAAACCCTGATATGGTCGGCGTACAGCTTGGCGGAGCCGTGAAGAACGTCATTGCGATTGGCGCGGGTATTTCTGATGGTATGGGGTTTGGCGCGAATGCGCGTACCGCATTAATTACCCGTGGCCTTGCCGAAATGAGCCGGTTAGGTGCGGCATTAGGTGCTGATCCTGCCACCTTTATGGGTATGGCGGGGTTAGGTGACTTAGTGTTAACCTGTACTGATAACCAATCACGTAACCGCCGTTTTGGTATGATGCTCGGCGATGGGGTGAGTGTCAGTGAAGCCGAAAAAGAGATTGGCCAAGTGGTGGAAGGCTATCGCAATACTAAAGAAGTGAAAGCGCTTGCTGAGCGTACTGGTGTTGAGATGCCTATCACGGAGCAAATTTATCAAATCCTCTATTGCCATAAAAATGTGTTAGAGGCTGCACAGGCTCTATTAGGGCGTGCAACAAAAGATGAAATTGCTTATACGCCGACGTCGAAAGATTAAAGTTAAAAGATAAGTGAGTCATTATGTCGCGAGAAGAATTGGATAGGATCTGGGGGTTTATTAAAGAGGAAGCAAAATCGCTTGCTGATTGTGAACCGCTACTAGCCAGTTTTTTTAATGCAACACTGCTAAAGCATGACAACTTAGGCAGTGCGCTCAGCTATATGTTAGCAAACAAGCTAAGCTCTCCCATTATGCCTGCGATGGAAGTGAGGGAGATTGTTGAAGAAGCGTATCGTAATGATGAGCAGATGATCTTTTCAGCCGCAATGGATTTATCCGCCGTGCGTCTACGTGACCCCGCGGTGGATAAATACTCTACGCCACTCCTCTACCTTAAAGGGTTCCATGCATTGCAAGGTTACCGTATTGGGCATTGGCTATGGAAAGAGGGGCGCCAAGCGCTTGCGGTTTACCTGCAAAATCAAATATCAGTCACTTTTGCAGTGGATATTCACCCTGCTGCTCGTATTGGTTGTGGCATTATGCTGGATCATGCTACGGGCATTGTGATTGGTGAAACTGCCGTTGTTGAGAACGATGTTTCTATTCTTCAATCCGTGACTTTAGGTGGTACAGGCAAAACCTGCGGTGACCGTCACCCTAAAGTACGAGAAGGCGTGATGATCGGCGCTGGCGCGAAGATTCTTGGTAATATTGAGATAGGTCGTGGCGCAAAAATTGGTGCTGGCTCGGTTGTTCTTCACCCTGTTCCCCCTCATACAACCGTCGCGGGTGTACCTGCTCGGGTGGTTGGCAAGCCAAATAGTGATAAACCATCATTTGAGATGGATCAGAACTTTAATGGTTCGATTTATGGTTTTGAAGATGGCGATGGGATTTGAGAAGAGTCATTATTTTATCTGAGCTGAAACTGCTAAAAGATATGGATGAATATACTAGCCATACAGATGAGTTATTTCATGTTACTGTATCACAATTTATTGAACCTTTTAATAATAACGACAAGCAATAATAGTTAAACCCTCATCGTCTATTGAATAAATGAGCCTATTTGTTTCATCTATTCGTCTAGACCAGAAGCCAGCTAAGTTTTCTTTTAGTGGTTCTGGTTTTCCTATCCCATAAAAGGGGGTTCTTTTAGTATCGTCAATGAGCTTATTAATGCGTTTGAGCGTTTTTTGTCTTGGGTTTGCCAGTATAGATAGTCTTCCCATCCTTGGTCAGTTCATATTAAAAATCTACTCATTTATAAGCTCTCTTTTGCTGGTGAGCGTAATAAATCGTTTCCATTAGGCTATTGTAATAACTCTAAAGACATAACTACAGCATCCTCTGAGTCACGACGAGTGATGATAGTTGTATCTGCATCATCAACAACGCTATCTAATACCGATTTTAGATTATTTCTAGCATCACTAAATGAAATTGTTTTCATTTACCCTCCTATACTTGTACTTTATTCTGTACAGGTATAATGGCGTTATAAGGACAGTTCAAGCATGCATGGCTGCTAAATCAGTCGCGTAATAATGCTCCTGCGTAACCCAACTGCCTCCATGCCTCGAACACCACCACTGCAACAGAGTTGGATAGGTTCATACTGCGACTATCTGCCAACATAGGGATACGAATTTTTTGCTCAATTGGCATATTGTCGAGTACGTAAGGGGGTAATCCCCGCGTTTCTGGACCAAACATTAAATAATCATCTTGCCGATAGCTTACATTACTGTGGCTTGGCTTACCTTTGGTGGTTAAAGCAAAAACGCGAGCACCGCTAGCAGATTGGTTATTATCAGGACTTAAGCCTTCGCTATCTAAAAAAGCATAATAGTCATGATGGTGTTTGATATCGGCGAATTCACTGTAATCTAAGCCTGCACGGCGTAGTCGCTTATCATCCCAAGTAAAGCCTAGCGGATGGATAAGGTGCAAACTAAATCCGGTATTGGCACAAAGGCGAATAATATTGCCCGTATTTGGCGGGATCTCTGGTTCGAATAAAACAATATGTGGCATAACGAATGGTTGTATTAAACAGTCAAGTTAGATGGAACAATGAGGAAGGATTTTACGCGCAAATGGTACAAGTTGCATGTAGTTGTTGAAGCTAAATAAAAAAGCGGGTTCGATAAGGAACCCGCTGTTAAGTGAAGGATCTCAATTAAAGGCTATTGCTGCTTATAGCCGTTAGGGTTTTGAGATTGCCAACGCCAGCTGTCATTAACCATATCTTGTACTGAATATTGTGCTTTCCATCCTAAATCATTAAAGGCCTTTTTAGGGCTAGACCAACATTCAGCGATATCGCCAGGGCGGCGCTCAACAATTTTATACGGGATAGGTTTACCTGATGCTTTTTCAAAAGCAGCAATCATCTCTAATACACTCGTTCCTTTACCCGTACCTAGGTTATAGATATGTAGGCCTGCTTGATGGCTGACATTGTTTAATGCTGCAATATGACCGCTAGCTAAATCCATAACATGGATATAATCACGTACGCCAGTACCATCTGGAGTTGGGTAATCAGAGCCAAATACCATGACTTCTTTATGACGACCAACTGCTACTTGAGCGATATAAGGTGTTAGGTTATTTGGAATACCCTGTGGGTCTTCACCAATTAAACCTGATTGGTGTGCGCCAACGGGATTAAAGTAGCGTAGTAAAGTAACCGACCAATCGTTATGTGCAATATATAGATCAGCAAGAATACGCTCAACCATATATTTACTGGTGCCATATGGGTTGGTAGTACCACCGACTTTAGAGTCTTCGGTTAATGGTACTTCTTCTGGATCACCATACACAGTAGCCGATGAGCTAAAAATTAAGCTTTTGACACCCGCTTTTTGCATACTGGCAAGTAATACTAACGTGCCATTGACGTTATTATCATAATACTCAATCGGTTTTTGAACGGATTCACCAACCGCTTTTAACCCAGCAAAGTGGATCACCGATGTGATTTGGTGCTCAGCAAAAATCGTATCCAGAATAGCGTTATCACGTACATCACCGGCATAGAAGACAGGTTTTTTACCTGTGATGGTTTCAATGCGGTTGAGTACTTCTGGGTTGGCATTACATAAATTATCTAAAATAATTGGCTGCATGCCTTGTTCAATCATCTGCACACAGGTATGGCTACCAATGTAGCCAAGACCGCCTGTGACTAAGACCTTTGTATGATTCATTTTAAATTCCTGTACGACTAGTACTCATAGACATAGTTATAGTCGTCTGATTTCGCATCGATACCATTGAGGATCACGCCTGTGATTTCGATATCGTTTTGTTTAAAGCGTTTTAGCGATAGCTCAATATCTTTCACCGTATTGACACCATAGTAGGCAATAAGCAGTGAGGTGCCGACGTACTTACCGATAATCGCAGAGTCAGTGATTGCTAAGATTGGGGCGGTATCGATAACCACGATATCATATTGTCCTTTCATCGTGTCGAGTAGGTGTTTAAAACGTTCTCCCATCAGTAACTCAGAAGAGTGAGTGACATTTTTACCACGGCAGATCACATCTAGGTTTTCAATCACACCACGGTGGATGGTCGGTTGCGTAATGTCCTGCTGAGCCAAATATTCGGATAACCCCGCTTTATTGCTTAAACCAAAGGCTTTATGAATACGGCCTTTACGTAAGTCGGTATCAATTAGGAGGACTTTTTTACCCGCATTAGCTAATACAACCGCCATATTAGAGGTAACAAAGCTTTTACCTACGCCCGGTGACGCACTACTGATCATCACCAAGTTATTCCCTTGGTTCATCACCGAGAAGTAAACGCTGGTACGCAGGGAACGGATGGCTTCTACTGCCGTATCGGCTGGGTTTTCCAATGCAAGTGGGCGCTTATTCCCCGCTGCAATTAATTTTTTCTCATGAGTAGAGAATGGAATAGTGGCATAGACGTTAACACCCAATGCATCGATATCTTCAGTACCTTTAATCTTATTATTAAAGAACTCACGGGCGATCACATAAGCGCAACCCACAATAAAACCGAGGATCGTCGCCAGAACCATTATGAGCGCTTTTTTCGGTGCCACGGCATTAGGTTGGGATTCTGCCGAGTCAATAATGCGTACATCGGCGGTGATCCCGGAGTTTAATACGCTCAGCTCTTGCTGTTTGGCCACTAGCTGATTATAGATAGCTTGCTCGGACTCTACATCACGTGTTAAACGCACAATCTGTTGCTGGGTATTGGGAAGTTTTTGGATATTTTTACTGATTTTCTCTTTTTCACGTAACAGTTGCTGACGCTTATCCAGCAATGATTGGTAAGCAGGGTGGTTACGGGTATAGAGCTGCTGGATCTCTACCTCTTTAAAGGTTAACTCATTGAGTTTCTCTTCGACTTGCAAGGCGCTATCAAGAGCCGATTTAGCCTCTAAGGACAGGTCGATAGATTCATTCTTTTTACGGAAAGCATTTAATTGGTTTTCATAGTTGTCCAATTTAGTTTTTACTTTCGGTAAATATTCATCTAAGAATAATAGCGTATTGTTGGTGACCTCTTTTTTACGCTCAGTATTTTGATCCACATAGTTTTGGATAATGCTATTTAAAATCTGTACATTTTCCGCTTTGTCAGCACCTTTAATAGCAAGATTAATAATCCCCGTGCCTTTACCGACTTCTGCAATCGTTAAGGTATTACGTAGGTTTTCAATGGTCGAATAACGGGCATCTTTAGATAAGGTAAATTCTTGTCCGACTTCAGCATTGATTGAGGATACCAGCAAGCTGATTTCATCTTGTTTTAGGAGTTCGCCCACTTTGCCTTCAACGGTTTGGTTATCAATATGAAGAGCATAACGGTTTTCGCCTAAATAGGTCACAATAGCGGGTTCACCAATAAGATGTTCAGGTAAAGAATAGAGGGAAATAGCGACAGAAGCTTTGTCTCCCCAAAGCCTATCGAAAAAACCAGCGGGTGCGACTTGGGTATCTAAATTAAGGTCTGCAACCGTTTTACCGAGCACCATCCGAGACTTAATGACCTCGATTTCGGAATCGGCTTGGCTATTACTATTAGCAAATGGCATCACATCGCTCATTTGATCTAACAATGAAACTTGGCTCATTTTATCGTATTGCAGTGTCGCATTGGCTTGATAGATTGGTGTCGCTAGAAAGCTATAAGCGGCACCAATTACAATAAAAAAGAGGGTAAAAAAGCCGATTTTAAGGTAGCTGGATTTGAGTATCTTAAAGAGCGCCAGCAGATCGATTTCGTCCGAGGCAGCGGAGCTGGTTTTTGTCGTGTTCATAATCAATTAACGTTAAGCCTTCAAATAGTAAAATTAAATTTTCCCTTGCCACTGTATAACGGCTTTTTCCATCAGTTGATAAACATGCTCGAACATTTCATCACTGCGTTTATGCGGATCTGGGATCTCGGTTTTATTTAGCCACTGGCCGAACAGCATGACTTTGCCACGCGTTTCAGGGAACTGTTGATGGATTCTATCAATATGGTCGTTTTCCATCACTAGGATTAAGTCTGCTTCTTTACATAATTCACTGGTTAAACGACGTGATTGGTGGCCATCTAAAGAGAGATTGTGGTTTTGTGCAATACGGATGGCGCTATCATAAGCGGGACGATCCTCTTTGGCGATAATGCCCGCGGAGTGCACCTTTTTATCGGGGAAATGGGTTTGTAATAGGCGCTCCCCCGTGGGGGAGCGGCAAATATTCCCCATACAGACAACGAGAATATTATTAAACATATGGATTACCAGTCATGAATACGTTTAGTACCTTCGGTTAACTGATTATAAGTTGCGATGGTTGGTAGCAATTGGGTGATTAGGCGGTTCCAACGTACAACGGGTGCTGCGGTAACATAAACTAAGTCATAAGGTTGCAGTTTAAATTCCGTTCCCATCACCATGGCAGTGGCATCGGATAAATCTAACTGATAGACCGCCGCCATTTTTTTCGGCAGTAGGGCATCCAGCTCTTTATCGCCCGAGGTTTGGTTTTTAATTGGACGGATGACAAATACGCCGGTTGCATTAGCGGTATTTTGATCTGTACCGCCTGCTTTACTCAGTGCCTCAGTAATACTCATGCCAGCACGGTCAATGGTTAGGGTGTTTGGCTGACCTACTTCTCCCATCACAAACACTTTTTGCCCGTCGTTACGTGGTACATATAGTACATCACCCGGTAGCATCAGATGGTTTTGGGTTAGGTCGCCATACTGAACTAATGCTTGCAGTGAGATTTTTATTTCTTTGCCATTTCGGGTGAGTACGACATTGTCCCAATCGGCTTTTTCAGTCAGGCCGCCTGCATTATTAAAGGCCTCTAAAACCGTTAACGGTACGTTAGTAATCGGTAATGTACCGGGTTTAGCCACTTCACCTGACACATACATTTTCTGTGAGCGGAAGGCGGCAATGCTGACATCCACTTGCGGAGACTCAATATAGGTTGCAAGGCGGTTGCTAATTAAGTTACGGATTTCAGTGACGGTTTTACCGATAACTTTAACTTTACCAATATACGGATAGTAGATAGTACCATCGGAATGCACCCAGTTACCGGAGTCCGCGGCGCTACGGTAAGAGCCAGCAGGAATGGTTAACTCAGGGTGATCCCATACCGTAATGGTTAATACATCACCCACACCAACACGGTACTCATAGGTTGCAAGTTGCTTCTCTAAGGTTGGGTTGGGTTTTGCGATAACCTGTGGGGTATACATCTCATCTAATAGTTTTGGCGAGATCGGGTAGATATCGACAAATTTAGAAATATCACGATCGCCAGTGTCGACGACATTTTTGCCCGAGGTAGACATATAGACACCAGGGGTAACAGTACAGCCAGTTAATGCTGTGAGCATTAGCGCAATAACAGAAAGATGTTTCATAAACTAGCTATTCCTTTAGTAGGAGTTTATCGTAAGTAAAGCTAATAGAATATAACGGTTATTCTAATGAAAATCATTTATTTCATGTTATTAGAACACTTTTACTTCTTTAGTATACTCGAATGTTTTAAGAAACCATTGATGGTATAAAAAGAAAAATACCAGAAAGTCTGAAAAGGATTAAGTTTTAAAACTTCTCGATAAAATTGCCACTGATATCTAGCAGCATTCAACTTATTTTGAGTCATACCGGAGTCTGTCCGATAATAAGCTAACACTTTAGGGTAACAATAAGCTTTCTTTTCGATGGAAAGCAATGTTAACCATAGTCCAAAGTCTTGCCTTTTTCTAATCAGCGGCATGTATTGTTTACCAAAGTAATCAGCATCATAGATTACTGTCAGACAACCTATTACATTACCGTATAATGATTTATGGTAGGTTGTGAATGTTGGAGCTGTGACAATTTTTCCTAATCCGTTGTTACTTATATGTTGGTAATAACTAAAAGTAAAATTGTAATTATTATCTAACATAAAAGAAACTTGTTCTTTTAATTTATTTTTTAACCAAATATCATCACTATCTAAAAAGGCAATAAAACGTCCTTTAGCACTTTCGATACCTTTATTTCGAGAATACCCAGCACCATGATTTTCATCAGAAAGAATGATATGAACCCTAGGGTCATCAATCTTTTTAAGAATACTTCTAGTATTATCTGTTGAATTATCGTCGATAATTATCAATTCAAGATTATCATACTCCTGCTCTAAAACAGACTGTATTGACTCCTGAATGTTTTTTTCTGCATTATAACAGGGCATGATTACAGAAACTAAAGGCTTGTCAAAAAACAAATTCATTTAATCGTTACCAAATAGGTCGCGGGTATACACTTTATCCGCCACATCTTCGATTTCAGGCACCATCCGGTTAGCCAAAATAATATCGCTATCCGCTTTAAAGGCCTCAAGGTCACGGTAGACTTTTGAACGGAAGAACTCATCTTCTTTCAGCACTGGCTCATACACAATCACTTCGATACCTTTAGCTTTGATACGTTTCATGACGCCTTGTACCGCAGAGGCACGGAAATTATCAGAGCCTGCCTTCATCACCAAGCGGTATACCCCCACTTTACGTGGCGCTTTGGCAATAATTGAATCGGAAATAAAATCTTTACGC
>NZ_JAMPQL010000030.1:0-54686 GCF_028482435.1 Providencia sp. PROV119 | reverse complement strand
TTAATCCAAAATCGGTAGTTGTCACAGATAATGCAAGATTCTGTTTTTTGACTCATGACGGCTCCGTTGTCGAGGGTATCCAGCCCAATTGTTGGGCATAGTCGGTAAACTGGGCGAGGGTGCGTGTGGCGACGTTACCGGCTAATATGGGGGAGATATGCAACCAACCGACCAAGCGTTCGTGCAATTGCCCTACAGGGGTGTCGAGCACCAGTGCGTTATCAGGTTGGTTCTCCCACAATTCACAAGCGAGGTTTTCTGCCATCAGTTGGATGCACGTTTCAGAGTTCTCCCACGCCGTTTGTAAATGCTCACCCAAGGTAAACGGGTGCACTTTCAGCTCGGGTATCAGCGGCGGACGGTCACGGGCGGGCGATATCAGGCAGACAGGTTGTGTGTCAGTATCCAGCATCACTTCATGCACCGGGTTCATCAACACATACCAATCCGCTTCGCGCATGCTGGGTATCAAGATATTGGCGATGCGGCTGTCCATTAAGCGTAATACCACCATTTCGCCATCCAGTTTCACTAATTGACGTTGTTGCCAATGGTGTAACTGCGCGTCCCACGCCATCGGGCTGCGGTAAGCCCAGCCCCAACTGGGGTCACTGAAGCCTTTGCGGTCAAGCAGCTGCCCGAGTGGGACGGCGGCGCTCGGTTTCAATTTCACCAACCACGGACTTTGTGCGATTAAATGGGCCAAGGGGGTGCCGTTATACAGCGGAAACGCCTGTTCGATCCAATCGTTGGCAAACAGCACATCCGTCGGGTTGGGCTGCGCCAAGGTATTGAGCAGTAAATACACCGGGTCACGGTGAGGCTCACTCAACCACGTTGTCCAAGGCGTCGGTCTCATGCATTGCCTCCGTTGGGTTTAATCACCCAACTGCCAGTGGCTTGAGCTTGCATCGCACAGTACGGTTTGATGGGGTATGGCGGAGGTGCAAACGGAGCCACCCCGTCAGGGAGCTGAAGATTGACCGCTTGCCCTGAGCCGCCTCCACTGTCACCAATCGCCACATTGCCCGAGGT
The DNA here is from genome assembly GCF_028482435.1 of Providencia sp. PROV119. NCBI lineage: Bacteria > Pseudomonadati > Pseudomonadota > Gammaproteobacteria > Enterobacterales > Morganellaceae > Providencia > Providencia sp. PROV119. The sequence goes on along the minus strand of NZ_JAMPQL010000030.1, from coordinate 53,651 downwards.
AAACACATTGCTCGGGGTGATGCGCACAAAGCTGCCACCGACTTTAAGCGTGATTTCGGTGGCGGCTTCAATCACCACTTTGCCTTGGCTGCTCAGATGGGTTTCTTGTCCGCTTTCACTGACCAATGCACCATCCACTTGCTGATGGTAAGCCCCCAGCACTTGCTGAAAAACATCGCCTTCGGTTAACGCTTTTTGCGTGCCTTTGACATGGAGGTGGTCATCACCCGCAATCTCAGCGTAGCGATGTTGGTCAATGCGCTGTTTGCTGTCCCGCTGAATATGAGTGTGATTATCGTTTTGAATGTGCACATTCATATCACGCTGTGCGTGAAAATAGATTTCTTCGTATCCGGCTTTGTCTTCAAAACGCAATTCATTAAACCCTTCGCCTTTATGAGTACAAGTTTTAAAGGTGGTACGCGTTTTTTCGTTGGGTAAATTTAACGGTGGTTTATTGCGTCCATTGTAGGTGCACCCCGTGACAATCGGCCTATCAATATCCCCATTCAGGTAACTGACTAAAACCTGTTGCCCGACGTGAGGAATACTCATAAACCCATAGCCATTGCCACTCCAGCCGTGTGACACTGGCACCCAGCAGGAGGCGCCGTGGTCGGGCGTGCCGCGTCTATCCCAATGGAAATAGACCACCACCTCCCCTTTGCTGTTGGTATAGATTTCCTCTCCCGGAGGCCCCACAACTGTCGCTAACTCATCACCATCAGCAGTCGGTTTATAACGATACGGCGGTCGCCACTCTTGCGTCTCTGGGATAAACGACACACTGTTGGACAACTGCGTTCCTTCGCCGCCACTGTTGTCGGCAAGGGGTTGTACGCCGTGATGTGATACCCTGACCACCTGCCAACGCTTATTCATACGCTCATTGGGGTGATTGGTTAAAGTAAACATCTTACCGGGGTGCAAGGCAAAACAGTTGGTACTGGCGTGCCCCATTTGACGGTTATTTTGCGATTGTTCATAACGAATTTGATTGAACGTTTCCCCTTCCGCGTCTTCTTGGAAGCGACCATAACTTTCGAACACTTCGTGTTGGTGGTGCACGTCACCAACGACTTGATGGCTGAGCGGGTGAGAAGGTCGCTGTTGATTGTAATCTTTATCAATACGAATATCGCTGCACAGCTGCTCGGCATAGCGCCATGTAGTAGCAGTACTGTCGGTAGTATCGGTATCGGCTTGCGGGTTATAAGTGAGGGTAATCCCTGCCGTCATTCCTAAATGGCGGTCGCTGTAAAACAGTTTCGGGCCTTCCTCAAACCAAAAGGTAATCCCTTCTTCGGCGGCGAGGCGGCACCAAAAATCATACATCGTTTCACGCTTTTGGGTAATGTACGGGCGTTCAAGGTGCTCTTCGGGATGATAAAACAATTTATCGTGTTTAATGTGCGATTCATTCAGCAAGGTTTCTAATATCTTTGGTACGGTGGTATCTTGGAAAATACGGCTGTCTTGCTTGAGAGTCATCACCCACATTTCTGGGCGTATAACAAATTTATACTATGTTTTCACTCCATCGGTATTCAGATTCTCGGCGCTTGCCAATAAGCCTTGTACCTCACGAATTTTTATCCCATCCCGTTTCACAGTCAAGGAAGAAGCCCCGCCTAATATATCATGGAAATCCACATCAAGTAGGGAGCTGACCGCATGAAGAGTTAAAGTAAATAGTTCTGACAACCCCTCTTGTAGATCAAATTCGGTAACCTGAAAGGTGTCATCGGGAAGCCCATCGATACGACAGTTAAACACCAAACCAGAGTTTAATTCCCCGTTATACCATGCTTTCAAGAAGGGATCTCGCTTCGCGGTACGGCGTTCTTGTTCCGCATAAGCCCTGCCAGCTGGTGTCATTTTGACTGGAGGTGGGTTAGCGGATTTACTTGAGTTTTGAGTGGACATACATGCTCCGTTTGAGGATCATACCGCGCCACAAACTACTATTGATAAAAACCATTCATCGCGAATGAGTCATGGCTAATAGTAGAAAATCACGATTAAACCTCGACAATAACCAGTAATAAGCAACCAGATAAATAAGTTGTTCGATGTATCAATGTATCCAACTGCGATACTTAAATTTAAGTTAAGTATCCTACAAAACGAAACAATTTCGGTAAAGGCGCTAAGATCACATTTTCAGATACTCATTATTAGAGTAATGAATAAAATTAAAATACCAATAAAAAAACAAATATAGGCTTTTATATCGTTTTTTTTGAAAATTCTTTTCTCATAAACACCCGCTTTTCTGTAAATAGATAACTTACCTCTAGAGCTAATCTTCATTTACAGCTGCTAAAGAGTAATATAATGTGACATTCGGCTATAATACTGGTCACACCGCTTTAAAAAGCCGTTGTATTTCTTTAATAGGAAAATAGACAACATTATGAACTCTTGGCCTTATCCTAAAATTGTTGCCCATCGTGGTGGTGGCAGACTTGCTCCTGAAAATACACTCGCAGCCATTGATATTGGCGCAAAATATGGACATACCATGATCGAGTTTGATGCCAAACTTTCCCATGATGATCAAATCTTTTTATTACATGATGATACTCTTGAGCGCACCAGTGATGGTCATGGTATTGCAGGCGAATTAAATTGGGAGCAATTATCAAATATCGATGCTGGAAGCTGGTATGGTCCAGAATTCGCCAAAGAGCGGCTGCCTTTACTCTCTGAGGTCGCAAAACGTTGTCAGCAACATGGCATGATGGCAAATATTGAGATCAAACCAACGACAGGCTTGGAAGCTAAAACAGGTCAAATTGTTGCACTTGCAGCTCGTCAACTGTGGCAAGGGCAAACAGCCCCATTGATTTCATCTTTCTCAATTGAAGCACTAATTTCGGCTCAACAATACGCTCCTGAACTACCGAGAGGGTTATTATTAGATGAATGGCGAGATGATTGGCAAACCCTTACAACACAGCTTGATTGTGTCTCCATCCATTTAGATCATACATTATTGGATGAAAAACGCGTAAAACGCTTAAAAGAGGCTGGCTTATGCATTTTAGTTTATACCGTTAATGACCCTGCGCGTGCTTCGCGACTTTTAAACTGGGGAGTTGATGCAATTTGTACGGATGCGATTGATATCATTGGCCCCAACTTTGGTGCCTAATTAAATAGATTACATACTGATCTATAGATACCTACTATTTCACTCGCCGCATAATTAAAAAGCATAAAGCCAGCATTGAATCTCACTTCTGGCTTTATGCTTATCACGATGAAGATTGCTATCCCCCGACTCTAATTTGCTTTTAACGATGGAGCTGATTGAAAAATAGTGCAACCGCCTTAGTGATGTTTTTGGGTACCGTGTTTAATTATGACTGATATTAATTTTTAATGCTGCGGCAATTGCGATAGGCGAAAATGTCACGCTCCCCACTAACAATGCAGCTAGAATCGCAAAATAACTCCCCAAAGGCATATTAAAACTATACGCTTCCATTGTTCCCGTTGCATAAATGAGCACAGGAATATACAGCGGCAGCACCAGTAAACTCACGAGTACTCCCCCTTTTTTCAGAGATACCGTTAAAGCAGCCCCTATTGCACCAATAAAGCTCAGGATCGGTGTACCTAGCAACAAAGTACCTGCAAGTACAGAAAGGGTATTCGCGTCAAAAGAGAGCATTAAAGCTGCTATCGGTGAAAGTAAGATTAGCGGCACTCCAGTTACCAGCCAGTGAGCAATCACTTTAGCTAATACCGTTAAAAATAGTGGATGCGGTGCGAGCAACAGTTGTTCTAACGAACCATCCAGATAGTCATCTTTAAAGAGACGTTCGAGCGATAATAAAGAAGAAAGCACCGCGGCTACCCAAAAAATGCCAACAGCGATACGTGCTAATAACTGAGGCTCAGGCCCTATGCTCAATGGAAATAACGTAATAACAATTAAGAAGAACCATAATGGGTTTACCAATTCAGAAAAACTTCTAAATGCTATTTTTAGTTCTCTTTTAATCACTAGCCAAAACATTATTCATATCCGCCCGTCAGTTTTAAGGATCCAAAATGCCCCGACATAGCTTGATGAGAAGTAAAAAGAATGATCCCACCTTGTTCAGCATGCTGATGAAAGCGTTCGGTAAGACGTTTCACGCCTACGACATCAATAGCAGTAAAAGGCTCATCCAACACCCACAAAGGAGCTTCACTTAACCATAACCTTGCAAGATTCACTCGCCTTTGTTGCCCCGCTGATAACTGACCAACAGGAACATCTTCATAGCCAATGAGTGACACTTCTTCGAGAGCCGACCACAAACTATCCCCGGCAGGATGGCGATGCTGCATCTGATAATAAAACTGTAGGTTCTCATAAGGAGTGAGTAGTGATTTAACGGCTGGCTTGTGCCCTAAGTAAAGTAATTGACGAGTAAAATCTTCTTTTAACTGATGAATCGAATATTGCTCCCACAAAATATCCCCTTCATCGGGTTTTAACAGCCCAGCCACCATACGTAATAAGGTCGTTTTACCCGCACCATTAGGCCCTTCAACTTGTAAAATTTGGCCGGGCAATACGGTGAAATCCAGCTTTTGAAAAAGCATCCTGTTTTGCCGCTGACAACTGATTTGCTCGGCAGTTAACATAGTGTTTTATTCCTGTTATTCGTTTTTCGCCACTTTATTTAACAGAATATCACTAATACTGTCATTTGATATTGTTTCACCGCAAAGCACTTTCATCAAAACTTCGCCCCCTAAAGAAGATAATGAAAACAGCATGTCGGGGTTAAGCAGGCGAATTTTATCTATATTGCTTTCTTGGTTAACCAATACCACCGTTTTTACACCTTCACCAGCAAGTTGTTTTATCCCTAAGAGCACGAAAGTACTTAAGGCGTCGCTATCTGTCATCACTAATACATATTTTGCCTGTTTAACATTCGATTCGGCTAATAGCGCTGTATCTGTAGGGTCACCAGTGACGATATTATCTTTCTCAGGATAATGTGCGCGATGACTTTCTTGGCAGATCACCGCAACTGGCAGTTCGCGATTTTTTAACCCTTCATACATGCTTACCGCCATTGGCGTACTACCAATTACAACATAATGATTTTTCATATAAGAAAACCTCTTGCGAACAATTTCCTTTGTTCCTTTAGCTAACAGCCCTACAACATAAACCACTGATGTTGTAAAAATTGTAATACCAAGAATAATGACCGTAACAGTAAATACCCGAGCATCTGTAGAGACTGGCACTATATCGCCGAAACCGACGGTCGTCATACAAACTAACGCGAAATAAAATGCCGTGGTTCCATCTTTAACGACGGGTAGAAATTCATTACCGATATAGAGTGTGCCAAAAATGGAATAAAGCAATAATGCAATGATACAAGTTATCGCCACAAATCCCGCACTGGTTAAGCTGTGATGATGATAACGCTTCCAAAAAAAGCTCAACGCCAAAAAAAGGACCAGCGAAAAATAACCTTGATGAAGGTTTTCCGTTGCAATTTTTAAATCAACAAACGAAATAATGGCCAGTAAAAGCAGTGAAAACACCCATGCGATTCGGGCGCCATTAAGCATGAAAAAAGATAAAAATATCAATGAAATTCCTAACAAAAAACGAGGGATATCAAGCAACTTCATAAAGCCGAGAGATTTAAGCCACTCACTAAACCCATTCGCTCGCCAATCAATATAGTCAGTATAAGCCCCCAATACAGGCTTAATAATCATAAAACCATCAAAAATGATAAGTATTGAGATGATTAAACGGATAAATAAGGATGATTTCAGAAAAGCAATAAACGCGTTATCTGACATTTTTCCTTCACCCTCTGCTCAGATAAGATTACATAAAGTCTATATAACACATGTTGGTCATTGATGTTAGTTAGAATGCCGTTCTTCGGTTGATTTTATTGGTATAACCGACATATCCTTATATCAACTGATACAGTTCCATTTTTATACTTAGGAGAAATAAAATATAAAAAAAGCCTAACTATCAAACTGAAGCTATCTTAATTTGACTTTATTTCCTGTGTAAAATTAAACCAAATATCAACCAAATCTCATCAATTATTAGTTGTTTATTTTATTGAACTTAATTTCTAAGATAATATCTAAAAATCGATTTTTGGCGTTTTTTCTTATTACCTAACATGACTTAAGAATAAGAGTTCAATAAATTATGGTTAATTCTACGCAAGCAAAGAGATTTAGCTGGACAGCTTTACTGTGGTTGCTCATCTATTTCTGGTATTTCTCATCATTGCTCCAAATCTATGTTGTTGTTACAGGACAAAGTAACACCGTCGGATTAAGAGACTCTTTACTGTACAGCACACTCTGGTTAATCCCTGCGCTCTTTTTCCCTAGAAGGATCAAATTAGTTGCCGGCATTATCGGTATCATTCTTTGGCTTTCATCTGTCATTGCACTCGCTTATTTTGTCGTCTATGGGCATCAGATCTCACAAAGCGTCATGTTTGTGATGTTTGAAACAAATACAAATGAAGCAGGTGAATTTTTAAGGCAATACATTAGCTTTAAAGTTATCGCGGTTATATTGATTTATACTCTGGTCGCGATTTTCTTATGGTCACGACTAAAACCAGTGACCATGCCAGTGTCAGCGAGATGTGGTGTCTCTTTGCTCGTGCTAATCATCTTATTTGGCGTACCTTATTATAATAAAGGAATTAAACAAGATAGGCCGTTCGCCAATGTCATGTCTTATGTGAATAGTAAACTTGCCTATGCTGCGCCTTGGCAATTTGTTAGTGGCTATTTTCTCTATAAAAACCAGTTAGCCAATATGGAAGAACTGATCCGTGATAACAGTAAGATCCCGCCATTAGAAAACTTTATCGATGCTAACGGCAATACGCCGAGAACTTTTGTTTTGGTCATTGGTGAATCAACAAGTCGCGATAGGATGAGCTTATATGGTTATAAACGCCCAACAACACCAGAGCTTGAGCAGCTAAAACAACAGTATCCCGATAATTTGTCTGTATTTAACGATGTCGTGACCTCTCGTCCTTATACAATAGAGGCGCTCCAGCAAATTCTCACGTTTGCCTCTCAAACTGAGCCCGAGTTATTTAATTCGCGCCCTTCAATCATGAATATGATGAAGCAAGCTGGATTTAAAACTTTTTGGATCACAAACCAACAGACAATGACGGAGCGTAATACGCTATTAACTGCTTTTTCTCGACAAACAGATAAACAATATTACTTAAATAACGATATGGCCCAAAGTTCACGTATTTACGATGAAGTTGTGCTAGCCCCGTTTAAAGAAGCTCTGGCCGACCCTGCTGAGAAAAAATTTATTGTTGTTCATCTACTTGGAACCCATATGCGATATGAGTTCCGTTACCCTGAAGATAAAGCCATCTTTAAAGGTAAAGATAGTCTGGTGCCAAGTAACCTCAAAGAGAGCCAAGTCGAAGATTACAATGCTTACGACAACGCACAACACTACAATGATTATATTGTTTCCACATTAATTAAAGATTTTGATTCATCAAAAGAAAATGGCTTTTTAGTCTTTTTCTCTGATCATGGTGAAGATGTCTTTGATACACCTCCTCATGAAACTTTAGGTCGTAGTGAAGGCAAACCAAGTCGTGTGATCTACAATGTTCCATTCCTAGTATGGCAATCTCCTGAATGGTTACAAAGCCATAATTTTAATTTGAACAGTAAAACCGATAGGCCTTATAGCACCATGGATTTTATCTACTCATGGTCTGATCTCGCGGGCTTTAACTATAAAGGCTACACTCCTCAGAAAAGCCTATTTAGTGACGAATACCAACCACAGCCGCGTTACATTGGTGACCCTGAGAATAAATCCTCTTTGATGCTGTATGATGATTTGAAAAAATAATTTGTCAGTAAAGCATCTTCTACCTAAGATGAAGAGCCTTTAGCGGCTCTTCATCTTTTTATTAAGAAACGTGATAGTTACTGAATTTTGCCATCTTGCCGAATAAATTTGACTTCGCCTTGCCAAAACTCAGCAAGAAAAACAGATTCGGGCTTATCGATCCCATGTTTAACCATCTGTTTATTTAACCACTCTTCGTCTTTTTCTATCGATTGCAATTCATTTAGCCTAACAACACCATCTTTCATAATAATCACTGATGGCATATTTGTTGGATCACAAATAACCGTTAATTGCCCATCTGGTTCAATCTGGGCATAATAGATTTCTTGGAATGAATGAACCCCTTGTGCATGAATTCTTGAGGATATATTCAAAATATCAATTTTATTCCCTTTTTCTAATATATTTTCCATAATAAAGTTTCCTTTACTAATAATAGGGATAGGATTGCCGATAGTCACGTTGCGAATAAAGTTAAATTTTTTAGTTAAATAGTTTAGCCCTGATATAAAAAACACACCTATAAAGAGTAAAGTGATGTACTGATATAATGGGATTGTATCGCTATAAATCACACCACCAATAATTCCACCCAACACAAAATTCCCAATAAAATCAATAGGTGTCATCTGTGACAGCTGCGTTTTCCCAGACAAATTCATATGAGTAAGAACAATGGCAAAACCAATGATAAACTTGACTACAACAAGCATATAGTAATAACTCATATAAGACTTCCTTTCGTATACTCACGTTTTTATGAATTTTAGTTAAATAAACCAGCATATTATTTTTTTGCTAATATCCAAGATTAATTATAGCGAAATAATAAAGCTCGTCTTTTTTATTAAGTTAAATATTGATATCAAGCATTAAAATCACTATTTTGCTGATAATGCTACCTTTTTATTTCAGGTAACTTTCAGAGACAACTGATTTTTAATTATTAAAAATATGAGTTATATTTATAACATGCTATTGATAGCAGATCCGTATCCACTTACATCATGCTAAAGGAAATATTTATGAAAAAGAAAATATTAAGTTCTCTTATTCTAGCAGGTATTATCGCTATGGCGGCAGGTTGTGATGATTCATCAAAGACAGATCAAACGATGAAACAAACTGAAGAAAAAGTGGAGCAATTAAAAGATGCTGGTGAGCAAAAAGCAGCCGAACTTAAGGATAGTGCAGAAGCAAAAGCGAATGACCTTCAAAAACAAGCTTCAGAAAAAGCGGATGAAATTGCAGATAAGGCTAAAGAAGTAAAAGAAGCTAGCGAACAAAAAGCAGCTGAGCTTAAAGAGAACGCTACAGAGAAAGCTAATGAATTGAAAGAAGCTAGCGAGCAAAAAGCGGCTGAGCTTAAAGAGAGCGCTACAGAGAAAGCCGATGAATTAAAAAAGGCTAGCGAGCAAAAAATCTCTGAATTTAAAAATAGTGCCACAGAGAAAGCTAACGAACTTGAAAAACAAGCTTCAGCTAAGGCAGATGAGCTATCTGATAAAGCTAAAGAGCTAAAAGATGCGGCTGATAAAAAATCAGATGAATTAACTGAATCGGCAAAAAATAAGCTATCAGAAACAAATGATAAAATAGCAGAAAAAAGCCAAGAAGTGAAAACAGACTCAATCAATAAAGCAGATGAACTAGCGACTGATGCCAAAAATAAAACTGAAGAATTAAAAGCAGAAAACAAATAACTATCTGTGCTAGATAACTCGGTTTATTCTCAAAGCAGGTCTACGCTGGCCTGCTTTTTTTTATATTTTTATACGGAGAAAGTAAAGCACACAAAACCATGTCCTGTTCCCCCTCAATTCTGGTATAACAATTTAAAACCGAAATAATATAAACACGTTACCTTATAAATTGGAGACAACATGCAAGTGAGATATAGCCTTGGGTATACTGATCCTAAAATCGTTAATCACGCTTTCGCGCTTCGCCAACAAGTTTTTACCCATGAACAAGGCTTTCCTGCTGAAATCGATGTAGATGTATATGATGATGACGCATTACATGTGGTGCTATACCTAGAAAATAGCCCTGTTGCTGTACTACGTTGTATTTTACAAGCCGACAAAGTGATAAAAGTGGGCAGAGTCGCGGTACTTAAACAATATCGAGGCAAAGGCTTTGGACGTAAGTTAATGAAATTTGTTGAGCAGTACGCTATCGAGAACCAATTTCATGCTGTAGGACTATCTGCACAACATACCGCAATCGCCTTTTACGAAACATTAGGCTATCACACACAAGGCGAAATGTATGACGAAGATGGTATGGATCATATCTATATGGTTCTACCGTTAATTTAAGTTCTAACGCCTTGAATTTTCCATATCACCCCTTATGATCAATAAAGTGATGCTTTTTTGTACGAGGTGATTATGGCAAATGGTTGGGCTAACGAAAATGCGGTTCAAGAACAAATTGATGCCACTCTTGATGACGCTATCGCTAAGGCTCGCAGTCAACTCCATTCAGGCGAAAGTGCTGAATACTGTGTTGAATGTGGTGAGCCTATTCCTCTCGCCCGCCGCAAGGCACTCCCTGGCGTACAGCTCTGTATCACTTGCCAAAATGCCGCCGATCAAAAAAGTGCCACATTTAGTGGTTATAATCGCCGAGGGAGTAAAGATAGTCAGTTACGGTGAATATGCCCTATTCCTAAATAACACCGAAACTCTACCAATATTTATTTCTACCTAAAATCCGAATATTAATGTTAATTTAATTAACCTTTCTAAGCTTTTTATCTAACTTTTTGTTAAATAGTTAAAAAGATAACAACAATGATAGTTAATAATGTGATTTATAAGGCTATATTTTTATGAAAACATAGAGGTTTTTCCTGTTTATTTGAAACCAGTCTCGATATATGGCAATATATCCGCCGGTTTTTTCGCAAATGGAGTAATAACAGCTAAAAAAACATTTGATAGCAACGGGCGCAATAACCGTTTTTATCGCTATCTCTGCAAACTGTTTCATTATTGTTCTTTCTACTGTTTCCCCACTGGGAACCCTTTCGCAATTTCATTGTTTCATTAAGAAGGACAGCGCGTTGCATACCCAACAGATTATTGGTATGTCAAAAATAAAATAAATCAAAGAAGGTTGTTATGAGTCAAAACGATACTGATTCTAAAAAAAATCGCTCAAAAATTAGTCCCCCGGTATTTTATACCTCTGCACTTGTGATTATGGTTATTGTTGGTTTTGCCGCCATCATGCCGGAAGTAGCAGAATCTCATCTAAGTCATCTTCAACAAAACCTATTCAATAATGCTAGCTGGTTCTATATTCTAGCCGTCGCTATCATTCTTTTGAGTGTGACTTATCTGGGACTCTCTCGTTATGGACAGATAAAACTCGGCCCCGATCACGCACAACCTAATTTTAGCTATGTGTCTTGGTTTGCCATGCTGTTTTCCGCAGGTATGGGGATAGGGTTAATGTTCTTTGGTGTTGCAGAGCCTGTAATGCACTACCTCAACCCACCAGTCGGTGATCCGCAAACGGTTGAAGCCGCGAAAGAGGCAATGCGTTTGACCTTCTTCCATTGGGGCTTACACGCTTGGGCGATTTACGCCATTGTGGCGCTGATTTTAGCCTTTTTTAGCTACCGCCATGGGTTACCGCTGACCCTCCGCTCCGCACTGTATCCTATTATTGGTGATCGTATTTATGGCCCTATTGGCCACTTTGTCGATATTTTCGCGGTTGTCGGTACTGTTTTTGGGGTTGCGACATCATTAGGCTTTGGCGTATTGCAGGTTAATGCAGGGATGAATCACCTGTTTGGTCTGCCTGTTAGCCCAACCGTACAAGTTATTCTGATCGTTGTCTTTACTGGCCTTGCGACGCTGTCTGTGGTTTCAGGCCTAGATAAAGGGATCCGCATTCTTTCTGAATTAAACTTAGGTTTAGCCTTTATATTGATGCTACTGGTGTTGATCTTAGGACCAACCGTTTTATTACTGAAATCATTTGTTGAAAACACAGGTGGTTATCTATCCGAGATAGTCAACAAAACCTTTAACTTGTATGCCTATGAGCCTAAATCCAGTGATTGGTTAGGTGGTTGGACATTACTTTATTGGGGTTGGTGGCTCTCTTGGTCGCCATTTGTTGGGATGTTTATCGCGCGAATTTCACGTGGACGTACTATTCGTGAGTTCGTCACCGGCGTTCTATTTGTTCCTGCTGGCTTTACCTTGATGTGGATGACGTTCTTCGGTAATTCCGCCATTAACCTGATTAAAAACCAAGATGCCGTTAAACTGGCAGAAACAGTGCAATCAGATGTTTCACTCGCCCTGTTTGAATTTTTAACCTATTTCCCTTTCTCTACCGTACTGTCATTTTTTGCTATGCTGATGGTGGTCGTCTTCTTTGTCACTTCGGCTGACTCTGGGGCAATGGTTGTTGATACTTTAGCATCGGGTGGTGATTCAAATACCCCAGTTTGGCAGCGTATTTTCTGGGCTGGCTTAATGGGTATCGTTGCTATCACATTATTACTTGCAGGTGGCTTACAAGCACTACAAACCTTAACTATTGCCAGCGCCTTACCGTTTGCGATGGTACTATTAGCAGCAATTTATGGCTTATTTAAAGCATTGCGTATTGATGCTTATAAACGTGATAGCCAACAATTAGCCACAATTGCTCCGACAGCGAGCCGCAATCCAATTCCATGGCAACGACGCTTACGTAATATCGCGTATTTCCCAAAACGTAACCAAGTAAAACGTTTTCTCGGTGAGGTTGTTCATCCATCGATGGAAATGGTCTCAGAGGAGCTTGAGAAGCAGAATACGACTTGCCATATCTATAATGATAAAGATGATAGGATTGGCTTCGAGGTCGATTTAGGTGAGGATATGAACTTCCTATACGAAGTTCGCTTGCGCTACTATGTCCAACCTTCTTTTGCCCTTTCTGGCATGGGAACAGAGAGCGATGATGAAAAAAGCGAAGAGCAGAAATATTATCGTGCAGAGGTTCACCTTAAAGAAGGTGGGCAAGACTATGATGTTATGGGCTGGACCAAAGAACAGGTCATCCATGATATTCTCGACCAGTACGAAAAACATATTCACTTCCTACATCTACTAGGTAAGTAAACAACGAAAAGCCCCCTAATCAGAATGTTGCTGATTAGGGGGCAATTTATTTATTGCCCACGACATGCGAAATTCGCCCTAAGCGCTCTCTTTTTTATCCGCAATATGGCTGTAATCAGGGCTTTCTAAAGCAATTAATTCATCCAGCAGTGCGGTTAATTGTTGCATTTTCTCCTGAGAAAATGCCTGCTCAATTTTTTGATAGCCCTCTTCCACTTCTTGACGTGCTTTATCGTACAATGTTTGACCACTAGGCGTCAGAGAAACATAGAGCTTACGCTGATCATTGAGTGGCTTTAAGCGAAAAATTAACCCTTCCCGCTCCATACGAGTCAAAATCCCTGTCAAACTTGGACGAAGAATACAGGTTTGAACTGATAACTCATGGAAATCAATAGAGCGTTTATCGGCAAGTACTCGGATAATACGCCATTGCTGTTCAGTCAAATTGTATGACTTTAAAATAGGGCGAAAGAACCCCATCGCGGTCTCTCTTGCCTGTAATAATGCAATTGTCAATGATTCATGCATAAGTTTAAAACTCACCACTCTAAAATGTTTATTTAATACCAATTAAATTGGTATTACACAATCTATTGCGCCTTTACACCGCAAATTTACCCTTAGTGATAGCCTATTCTATCCACTTAAAACCAAGGTTAGCACGGTAAAATAACAATCACAAAGAAAAACCCCAAAATATTAATGAGTAAACAATTCAACAGCAAACCAAAAAGTTAATAAAAAGTTACAATAAAAATTCAAAAAAAATATCAGAATACTGAATATCAATAGGTTACATAAAAACCTTCTGAATATGTTAAAGAGATCACAATTAAAATTAACAATTTCTCTAGCCTATTGCCAATTACCACTTTATACATTATTAATATATTAACAATCATTCGAAATCATCGTTTTCCTAATAAGGAGTTGTCAATGAAAGGCACTGTATTTGCCGTTGCCCTCAATCATCAAAGCCAAGTGGCTCACTGGCATGAGGCATTCGGGCAAGCCCCTTATAAAACCCCACCAAAAACACCTGTGTGGTTTATAAAGCCGCGTAATACTCGGATCAATTCAGGGGAGCCTATTTTGCACCCTGCCGGTGAAGTGGTGCAAAGTGGTGCAACGCTAGCACTGGTTATTGGTAAAGATGCACGTAAAGTCAGCCAGTCAGAAGCCAAAAATTATATTGCGGGCTTTGCATTAGCAAATGAAGTCAGCCTACCTGAAGACTCATTTTATCGTCCTGCTATCAAAGCAAAATGCTGTGATAGTTTCTGCCCTATTGGGGAAATGGTTGAAACAACATTAACTGCCCCTGTCGACATTATCACCCTCATCAATGGTAAAGAAGCTGACCGTTGGTCTACAAAAGATCTGGTTCGTGATGCCAGTGAGTTAGTTGCCGCACTCAGTGAATTTGCCACGTTAAAAGCGGGTGATGTGATACTGATGGGCACGCCTCATCAACGCGTCACCATTCAGCCTGGTGATGAAGTCACTGTTCAAGCAGAAGGCTTTCCGAGCCTAAGCAATAACGTTGTTGTGGCAGGAGGACAATAATGAAACACGCAAAAATTCGTTACCAAGGTACTGAGTATTCCGTTACGGTTGGTGAAAACGAGCAAATCACATTACCAAATGGCCAAGTTATTGCAGGCGATGATGCTAATGTTGAATGGTTACCTCCTGTTAGAGGCACACTGTTCGCACTGGGCTTAAATTATGCCGACCATGCTACTGAACTTGATTTCAAGCCACCTGAAGAGCCTCTGATTTTTATCAAAGCAGATAACACATTAACAGGCCATCGCCAAGTTTCAGTGCGCCCCGATAATGTTGACTATATGCATTATGAGTCAGAGCTTGTTGTGGTCATTGGTAAAGCGGCATACAAAGTATCACAAGAAGATGCGATGGATTATGTTGCAGGCTACACCGTATGTAATGATTATGCGATCCGTGACTATTTAGAAAATTACTATCGCCCCAACCTGCGTGTTAAAAGCCGTGACACTTTAACGCCTATCGGTCCATGGGTTATCGATAAAGATCAGGTTAAAGATCCCCATAACCTTGCGCTATATACCTATGTAAACGGTGAGTTGCGCCAGAAAGGAACCACTGCTGATCTCATTTTCAATATCCCATTTTTAATTTCCTATCTCAGTGATTTTATGACACTGCAACCGGGTGACATGATCGCAACAGGAACACCAAAAGGCCTTTCTGATGTCGTACCTGGTGATGAAGTGATCGTTGAAGTTGAGGGTGTAGGCCGGCTGATTAACTATATTGTCAGCGAAAAAGAATATGAGGAACGAGTGTAATGACTAAGATTAACCATTGGATCAATGGCAAAAATGTTGCCAGCAAAGAATATTTCCAAACCACCAACCCTGCAACAGGTGAAGTACTCGCTGAAGTGGCTTCTGGTGGTCAAGATGAAATAAATCAAGCCGTTGCGGCAGCCAAAGAGGCATTCCCTAAATGGGCTAATACGCCAATGAAAGAGCGTGCTCGTTTGATGCGCCGTCTTGGTGAATTGATCGACCAAAACGTTCCTGAAATTGCAGAAATGGAAACTCAGGATACAGGTTTGCCAATTCATCAAACCAAAAATGTGTTGATCCCTCGTGCTTCACATAACTTTGAGTTTTTTGCCGAAGTCTGCCAACAGATGAATGGTCGTACCTACCCTGTTGACGACAAAATGATGAACTACACCCTGATCCAACCTGTTGGTGTCTGTGCACTGATCTCCCCTTGGAACGTGCCATTCATGACGGCAACATGGAAAACAGCACCTTGTTTAGCCCTAGGTAACACCGCTGTTTTAAAAATGTCTGAACTGTCACCATTATCAGCAAACCGTTTAGGTGAGCTGGCATTAGAAGCGGGGATCCCTGCTGGCGTACTTAACGTTGTGCAAGGTTACGGCAGCACAGCAGGTGACGCTCTAGTCAAACACCATGACGTTCGTGCCGTTTCCTTTACTGGTGGAACAGCAACAGGCCGCGTGATCATGCAAAACGCGGGTCTGAAAAAATATTCGATGGAACTTGGCGGCAAATCCCCTGTTCTGATATTTGAAGATGCCGATATCGAACGTGCATTAGATGCGGCTCTGTTTACCATTTTCTCAATTAATGGTGAACGTTGTACTGCCGGTTCTCGTATTTTCATCCAAGAAAGTATCTACCCTGAATTTGTTAAGCGCTTCGCTGAGCGCGCTAATCGCCTAATTGTCGGCGACCCAACGGATCCAAAAACACAAGTTGGTGCACTGATCAGTGAACAGCATTGGAACAAGGTATCCGGCTATATTCGCCTTGGTGTAGAAGAAGGGGCAACATTACTGGCTGGTGGCCCAGACAAGCCAACCGACCTACCTGCACATCTGAAAAATGGTAACTTCTTACGCCCGACCGTATTAGCAGATGTCGATAACCGTATGCGTGTTGCGCAAGAAGAGATCTTTGGGCCAGTTGCCTGCTTGATCCCATTCAAGTCAGAAGAAGATGGCCTACGTATGGCAAATGATGTTGAGTATGGTCTCGCATCTTATATTTGGACACAAGATGTCAGCAAGATCCTTCGCTTATCACGCAACATTGAAGCCGGTATGGTGTTTGTTAATACACAAAACGTACGTGATTTACGTCAACCATTTGGTGGCGTTAAAGCCTCTGGTGTTGGTCGTGAAGGCGGTGAATATAGCTTTGAAGTTTTTGCAGAAATGAAGAACGTTTGTATTTCCTTCGGGGATCACAACATTCCTCGTTGGGGTGTTTAATTTATTGAGATATTTAGTTTATTGGAAATTCAATAATAAATATTTAATCTAACTTATGCCCTAAATAATTCGGGCTGTAGCGAAAAATCACTCACACGCTACAGCTCGAAATATCACGGGGGAGGTAAAAACTTATGGGTAAATTAGCACTTGCGGCAAAAATAACGCATGTTCCATCCATGTACTTGTCAGAATTACCCGGCAAACATCATGGCTGCCGCCAATCCGCCATTGACGGTCATAAAGAGATCAGCCGCCGCTGCCGCGAACTTGGTGTTGATACTATTATTGTTTTTGATACTCACTGGTTAGTTAACAGTGCATATCACATCAACTGTGCCGATCACTTTAAAGGGATCTATACGAGTAACGAACTCCCTCATTTTATTCGTGATATGGAATATGAATATGATGGTAACTCCGAGCTTGGTCGCATGATCGGTGAAGAAGCCCGTAAACTAGGCGTTCGTGCTCAATCCCACGAAATCCCAAGCCTAACGTTAGAATATGCCACCTTAGTTCCTATGCGCTATATGAATAGTGATCGCCACTTTAAAGTGATCTCTATTTCTGCATTTTGCACCTCTCACAGTTTTGAAGACAGCCGTAAATTAGGCGAAGCCGTACTCACAGCCATCGAAAAATATGATGGCACGGTTGCTGTACTCGCGAGTGGCTCATTATCGCATCGCTTTATTGATGACCATCGTGCAGAAGAAGGGATGAACAATTATACCCGTGAATTTGATGAGCAAATGGATAAGCGTGTCGTCAAATTGTGGCGTGAAGGCCGTTTTAGTGAGTTCTGTAAGATGCTGCCGGAATACGCTGACTACTGTTATGGCGAAGGTCATATGCACGATACGGTGATGCTATTAGGCATGCTAGGTTGGGATAAATATGCAGAAAAAGTTGAAGTGCTGACCGATTTGTTCGCCAGTTCAGGTACCGGACAAATTAACGCTATTTTCCCGTTGCCAAGCTATATCACCGATAAACAAAAAGTCAGTGCGTAAGGAGTCGTCATGCCGCATTTTATTGCTGAGTGTACCGACAATATCCGTGAACAAGCGAATTTGCCTGAGCTATTTTCCAAGGTAAATAGTGCATTAGCAGGAACTGGTATTTTTCCTTTAGGCGGCATTCGTAGCCGTGCTATTTGGTTAGATACTTGGCAGATGGCTGATGGTAAACATGATTACGCCTTTGTCCATATGACACTCAAAATTGGTTCAGGGCGTTCTCTTGAAGATCGTCAAAAAACAGGTGAGATGCTATTTACCCTCATCAAAGAACACTTTGCTCAGTTAATGAGTGATAGGTATCTCGCTCTATCATTTACCATGGAAGAGCTTGATCCCGTGTTGAATTACAAACAAAACAATGTTCACGCTTTATTTAAATAAGGAAGCCTGATGCCGACGCCATTCGATAAACAGATCCCTCGCTACTTGATCCCATTATTAGGGTCACTGGTTGCATTTGGGCCATTATCGATAGATATGTATCTGCCTGCTCTGCCGCAAATGGGAAATGACCTCCAGGCGAGCCAAGGGCAGATGCAGTATACACTCGGCGCATTCTTTGCTGGCTTCTGTATTGGCATGTTGTTTTATGGGCCACTCAGCGACATTCTTGGTCGCCGTAAGATGCTGTTAAGTGGCCTAACTATTTTTACGCTCGCAAGTTTACTGTGCGCGCAAGCCTCTTCGGCTGACGCATTAATTGCTTTTCGTGCGTTACAAGCCTTCGGTAGTGGAGCCGCCATTGTCATGGCACGAGCCATTGCTCGAGACGTTTACCCAACAGGTGAACTGCCTAAAGTTTTATCTTTGATGACGTTAGTCACTATGATAGCGCCCTTACTGGCTCCCCTACTCGGTGGCTTTTTATTAATTCACTTTCAGTGGCAAGCGATCTTCTATCTTCTTGCACTGATAGGTCTTTGTTCTGCAAGTTGTATTTTCTTCTTGCTTCCTGAAACCTTGACACCGCAGAAAGAATCTAAAAATTTACTCAGTGTCGCGTTTCAAAATTACGCTCAAGTTTTAAGCGATAGAGAAGCACTGAGTATTATCGGTACGATGGCCTTCTCTTTTGCGGGTATGTTTGCCTTTATCAGCGGCTCTCCCTTTGTTTATATCAACTATTTTGGCGTATCGGAGCAACACTACGGTTTATTATTCGGCTGTAATATTCTCGGGATGATAGTGGTATTACTACTGAATGTCAGACTACTCAAAGTATACAGTTTAACTCGCATACTCTGCCTACAAAGTGGTGCGCAATTACTGTTTGGGCTATTACTACTCATTTTCTACCAGCAAAGCCTGCCTATTATTGTTATTCTGGTGGTGCTGTTTTTATCGATGGTCAATGCTATCGGTACAAATAGCTTATCACTGTTATTGCAGCATCGAGGAAAAATTGCCGGTAGCGCCAGTGCGCTTGCTATTTCGATTCAATTTGCATTGGCGGCGCTGGCAAGTGTTGCAGTTTCTGTACTACAGGATGAATCCCCATTTGCTATGGCACTGGTTATGGCTGTCTGTGCCGGATTAAGTTTCACAAGCCAACGTTTCTCGGCTAAAAATGTCCGCTCACAGTTAGTCTCAGTGCCTTCGGAGAAAAAAGAAAAATGAGTATCAATGTCAATTCTACCTTATTCCGCCAGCAGGCTTATATCAACGGTCAATGGGTTAACGCCAACGACAATAGTCAATTCGATGTCACTAACCCTGCGAACGGTGAAGTCATTGCAAAAGTCAGTAATGTAGGTGCAGCACAAACCCAACAAGCGATTGATGCTGCGGAAAAAGCCCTACCCGCTTGGCGTGCTAAAAGTGCCAAAGAGCGTAGCCAAATTCTTAATAAGTGGTTCCAATTGATGATGGAAAACCAAAAAGAGCTTGCAGAGCTACTCAGTTGGGAGCAAGGCAAATCCATCACAGAATCAATGGGTGAAATCGCCTATGGTGCAAGCTTTATTGAGTGGTTTGCCGAGGAAGGTAAACGCGTTTATGGCGAAACAATCCCATCTCCACTTCCTGGTCGCCGCTTAGTGACGATTAAACAGCCTGTGGGTGTGGTCGCTGCGATTACGCCATGGAACTTCCCAAATGCCATGATCACCCGTAAGGTTGGCCCAGCACTGGCGGCAGGATGTACGATGGTACTGAAACCTGCGGCTGAGACCCCATTATCAGCATTAGCACTAGCAGCATTAGGTGAAGAAGCTGGTATCCCAGCAGGGGTGTTCAACATCGTGCCAGGTACAGATGCAAAAGCCATTGGTGGTGTACTCACATCAAGTCCTGTTGTTCGTAAACTGACTTTCACTGGCTCCACACGTGTTGGCAAATTACTGATGGCGCAATGTGCCGATACAGTGAAAAAGCTATCATTGGAGCTCGGTGGCAATGCGCCTTTTATCGTGTTTGACGATGCCGACCTTGATGCCGCCGTACAGGGCGCATTAGCGGCTAAATTCCGCAACAGCGGGCAAACCTGTGTTTGTGCTAACCGTATTTTAGTTCAAGAAGGCGTCTATGATGAATTTGCTAAACGCTTAGCAAAAGCAGTCACTGAGCTAAAAATCGGCCCAGCAACTCAAGCCGATTCACAACAAGGCCCTCTGATTAACCAAGCTGCGGTTGATAAAGTCACCGAGCATATTGCAGATGCGGTTTCTAAAGGCGCACGCGTACTGGCAGGCGGTAAACCTGCTTCATTAGGCGGATTGTTCTTCGAGCCAACCGTATTAGCAGACGTCACCGAATCTATGATCGTCGCCAAAGAAGAGACTTTTGGTCCATTGGCGCCTCTGTTTAAGTTCCGCGATGAACAAGAAGCCATTGATTTAGCAAATGATACCGAATTTGGTCTGGCTTCCTATTTCTATTCTAGAGATATCGGCCGCATCTACCGTGTTGCAGAAGCACTCGAAAGCGGCATGGTCGGTATCAATGAAGGCATTATCTCAAATGAAGTTGCCCCATTTGGTGGCATTAAGCAGTCAGGGCTGGGGCGTGAAGGTTCACGTTACGGAATTGAAGACTATCTGGAAGTGAAATATCTCTGCTTCGGTGGGCTATCTACAAACTAATTTGACCTTTACAGATTAGCGCACTGCCATCTGGCAGTGCGGGTTAGAAAGCGCCCAACGTTTCTTGCGTGATAAGCAGAGTTCAACAGGAGCAATACTCGCATGTTACAAAAAGATGTCATATCGCAAGTTGCACAGCGCCTTAATCAGGCCGAGAAAACACGTGAACAGATCCGTCAGATTTCATTGGATCATCCACAAATCACCATTGAAGACGCATACGCTATTCAACGTGAATGGGTTGGCCTAAAAATCGCTGAAGGTCGTTCACTGAAAGGCCATAAAATTGGCTTAACATCGAAAGCTATGCAGGCTAGTTCTCAAATTGATGAACCTGACTACGGTGCACTTCTCGACGATATGTTTTTTGACGATGGTTGTGAAATTCCAACAGATCGTTTTATCGTTCCACGTATTGAAGTTGAGCTAGCATTTGTTTTAGCAAAACCCTTAAGTGGCCCAAACTGCACCCTGTTTGATGTTTATAACGCAACTGATTATGTCATACCGGCACTTGAGCTTATTGATGCCCGTTGCCACGGTATTGATCCTGAAACAAAGCGCCCACGCAAAGTATTCGATACCATTTCAGATAATGCGGCGAATGCGGCGGTGATCTTAGGGGGGAGACCAATCAAACCTCGCGA
The DNA here is from genome assembly GCF_028482435.1 of Providencia sp. PROV119. Classification (NCBI taxonomy): domain Bacteria; kingdom Pseudomonadati; phylum Pseudomonadota; class Gammaproteobacteria; order Enterobacterales; family Morganellaceae; genus Providencia; species Providencia sp. PROV119. The sequence continues at coordinate 32,044 of NZ_JAMPQL010000030.1, read as the reverse complement.
CCTTGATTTACGATGGATCAGTGCATTGCTGTACCGTAACGGTGTTATTGAAGAGTCTGGCGTCGCGGCTGCGGTACTTAACCACCCTGCAAACGGGGTTGCTTGGCTGGCAAATAAACTCGCGCCACACAACGTCCAACTAGAAGCTGGCCAAATCATTTTAGGTGGCTCATTTACTCGACCGGTTCCTGCTCGTAAAGGGGATGTATTTCATGTGGACTACGGCGTGATGGGTTCCGTCAGTTGCCGCTTCGTATAAGGAGATCATCGTGGATATCCTACAAAATAAATTTAAACATGCACTAAAAGAAGGTCGACCACAAATCGGTTTATGGCTGGGGCTATGCAGCTCATATAGTGCTGAATTGGTGGCTGGAGCAGGTTTTGACTGGCTACTGATTGATGGTGAACACGCTCCTAATAATGTACAAACAATATTAACTCAATTACAGGCAATCGCACCTTATCCATCGCAGCCGGTTGTACGTCCACCTTGGAATGATCCTGTCATTATTAAACAGTTATTGGATATTGGGGCACAAACATTATTACTGCCTATGGTGCAAAATGCAGAGCAAGCACAGCAAGCTGTTCGCGCCACACGCTACCCTCCGGCGGGGATCCGCGGTGTGGGGAGCGCTCTAGCACGTGCATCACGTTGGAATCGTATTCCTAATTATCTGCAACGGGCCAATGATGAGATGTGTGTCATTGTGCAAGTCGAAACCCGTGAAGCTATCAATAATCTTTCGGAAATATTACAAGTCGAAGGGATCGATGGCGTCTTTATTGGGCCAGCTGATCTCAGTGCAGACATGGGCTATTCAGGTAATCCAAATCATCCCGAAGTGAAGGCAGTCATCGAAAAGGCTATTGTCCAAATTCGTGCTGCGGGTATTGCCCCTGGTATTTTAATGGCAGCGCCAGACGTCGCTGAACATTATTTAAAATTAGGTGCACTATTTGTTGCGGTTGGTGTGGATACAACATTGCTAGCGCGTAGCGCAGAAGCATTAGCGGCTCGCTTTGGCAATACCGTTTCTGAAGTGACATCTAACACACCCAGTGTGTATTAGTGATTTGCAATACAGTAGTAAACACCCAAAGCCATTAAGATAACTCGATCTTTCGGTTGTAAATACTTCGAGTTTGTCTCTAAGCGCTAAGCAAAAATCGCCGAGGAGCATGGATTATTGTGTGACTCGGATAGATAAGCAAGAGCGAATAATGAAACAACTTGGAATATGGCAAACCAATTACCCTACAAATATCAATCTGGTGGCTAAGGGAAAACAACATTAACAACCCTGTACCTACGGGGCAGACATGTTATATGGCTGCCTAAGAGCTTTTTGTACCCATAATAGCATTAAATGCATATAAATGAGGGAATTACAAAATGAGCAATTTATCCAATGTTGCTGAAAAAAATCCTGCTGAACAGCATAAAAATTTAACTGAACCACAACAACGCGTAATTAAAAAATTATTTCGCCGCCTAATTGTCTTTTTATTTGTATTATTTGTTTTTTCTTTCCTTGACCGCATTAATATCGGTTTTGCGGGTCTGACTATGGGGAAAGACATTGGTCTGACATCAACGATGTTTGGCCTTGCTGCCACACTATTTTATGCAACCTATGTTATTTTTGGGATACCTAGCAATATTATGTTGGGTATTGTGGGCGCCCGCCGTTGGATTGCCACCATCATGGTACTGTGGGGCATCGCCTCAACAGCCACAATGTTCGCAACAGGCCCGACAAGCCTCTATATTTTGCGGATGCTAGTCGGCGTCGCCGAAGCTGGCTTTTTACCGGGTATCCTAGTTTATTTAACTTACTGGTTTCCTGCTTATTTCCGCGCCCGTGCTAACGCTTTATTTATGGTGGCCATACCTGTCACAATGGCATTTGGTTCCCTAGCATCGGGTTACATCCTCGAAATGGATGGTATTTTAAACCTAAAAGGCTGGCAGTGGCTGTTCCTGCTGGAAGGTTTCCCTTCAGTGATCTTAGGCGTGCTGGTCTGGTTCTACCTTGATGATTCGCCAGATAAAGCAAAATGGCTAACGAAAGAAGACAAAGAGAGTCTTCAAGAAATGATGGAGCAAGATAAGTTAGAATTGGTTCAGCCGCACGGTTCGAAAAGCCATACGGCATTACAGAATACTAGCTTATGGAAAGAGATTTTTACCCCTGTTGTCTTAATGTATACCGTGGCCTATTTCTGCCTGACCAATACGCTCAGTGCCATTAATATCTGGACGCCACAAATTATGCAGAGCTTTAATGAAGGCAGTAGTAACGCCATGATAGGCCTACTGACGGCTATCCCTCAGTTCTGTACTATACTTGGTATGGTGTATTGGAGCCGGCGTTCTGACAGATTACAAGAACGTAAAATGCACACCGCACTCCCCTACCTATTTGCAGCGGCAGGTTGGGTATTAGCGGCACTGACACATCATCCTGTCATCCAATTAATTGGTATCATTATGGCATCGACAGGTTCATTTACCGCAATGGCTGTATTCTGGACCACGCCAGACCAATCCATCAGTTTACGTGCTCGTGCTGTTGGTATTGCTGTTATCAACGCAACAGGTAATATTGGTTCAGCGGTCAGCCCACTACTGATTGGTTGGCTAAAAGACCAAACAGGTAGCTTCAATTCAGGGCTGTACTTTGTCGCTGGGTTGTTGGTCGTTGGGGCGCTATTAGTCGCATTTATTCCCATGAAGAGCTCACGTCCTAGAGCAACACCGTAATATTCAAAGATAACAAAATAGTCGAGCCGCAATCCTCTGTATTGCGGCTCGAAACCAACAGAGTAAAGGGAGAATGTGGTGTCATCATTAATAACCAATATTGATATCAGTAAAGATTATGATGAAACACAAGGGAATGATGATGTTCATTACCAAACATTCGGTAATATGGCCGCCTTTTTTGGCCGTGATATGCAAGCACATCGACATGATGGCTTTTTTCAGTTGCACTACCTTGAAACAGGTCATATCACATTACAACTTGATGACCTACGTTATTCAGTCCAAGCCCCTTTATTTATTCTAACGCCGCCTTCTGTTCCTCATGCCTTTTTTACTCAAGAAGATACAGATGGGCACGTGCTGACCGTTCGCCAAGATTTAATCATCCCTTTATTAGAATCACTTTACCCTGCTAACCCTGATTTAGTCTCTATTCCTGCGATTTGTTTGTCCGTTGCTGATAAACCCGATGACCTTGAAACTTTTAATCACTATTGGGCACTAATGGCTCGCGAATCGGCTAATAGCTACGCCGGACGCGATCAGGTATTATCCTCTTTAGCTCAAGCGCTATTTACTTTCCTATTACGCTCAATTCCCCTTGATGACCACCCAGTTAGTGGTGTAAGAGGAGAACATCGCCTATTCCAACGTTTTAACCAGCTTATTGATTCACACTACCATGAGCACCTTTCTGTTCCCGAATATGCAGACAAACTGGGTGTTACCGAATCTCGTCTCAAAGATATGTGCCGACGTTTCGCTAACCGCCCACCCAAGCGCCTGATTTTTGACCGCATATTACGAGAAGCGAAACGTATGCTATTGTTTTGTGACAGCCCTGTATCAGAAATAGCCTACCAACTTGGATTTAAAGATCCGGCTTACTTTGCACGCTTCTTTAACCGTTTAGTTGGGGATTCCCCTAGCCAATGGCGAGATAAAAATATCCACTAATCTATGATAGTTAAACTTAATCATGACACGTGGTTATTGAAAATTTTAACGCTGTCTATTAACGCGTTTCTCTGCTATTTATCGCAATAACCATAATAAAAATGTTTAATAAACTGCTTTATTTATAAATTGTTCATTACTAATATCTATAAGTAATAATCAATGCGTATTTTCTATTTTTCATTGTCATTTTTATTTATTAATAATAACTATTAAAATGAAATAAATTAACAATTACTATTTATTCAAATTTCACAATTACATCATATTTTAAAATTAAATCAGGATGTTATATAACGTATCTCTATAGATTATTTACATATTAATCAATTAGGTATTTTTACTTAATTCTATAACTAAATATTATATCAAAATAAGATGATTTACCTAAAAGACCATGGTAAAAATCACTCATTCTACGTGTAATGGTGTTTGTTATTCTCAGGGTGAAGGTTAACTATGTACGATGATTTAAATTCATTAAGCCGTCAGCTTAAAATGGATAATTTTTCTTTCCTTGAAATTGAAGAAACCACTCAATCCAAGGATGAACAGCCATTATCTAATATGGCTATTAAGCAAGAACTCCCATTACCTGAGAAAATTGAAGTGGTTTCTGAATCAACGACTCAGCCCCAGCCAACCCAACCAAATGAGTCTTACTCAACAATTAATGAGTTTTCTCATTTCCTTAATTATAAAAATAATCACTACCATAATACAGCGGACTCAGCTTCTCATACGGAGCAACTTGTTATACTGAGTGAACTCTTTTCAAGTATTAGTAAAAAATAAAATACTCATTTACCTATAGTATAATAAAACCTCATTATGAGTTAGTGATATGCAAAAAACACTCAAAATCGTTACGTCTATACTTTTGTTATTCTTATTTATTTTATTAATTATCATTCCTCTAGATAGTGATAAACAGTTTCTATTAGGAGGCGTATTAATTGTATTTACATTCTTTATTGGAATATTTAAAAATAAAAAGCTACAGCTTGCCTTGATATTAATATCACTACTTTGTACTTCTCGTTATATCTGGTGGCGGGCAACAACGACCCTTTATTTTGATTCTTATATTGAGCTGATTTTAGGAACATTACTATTTATTGCGGAACTATATTCATTAGCTATTCTATTATTCGGTTATATTCAAACCTGTTGGCCATTAAAAAGAACGATCGCCCCCTTACCGAAAGATACTTCATTATGGCCAACGGTTGATCTATTTATTCCAACCTATAATGAAAGTATTGATATCGTCAAAGATACAGCGCTTGCTGCACAGTGTATCGAATATCCTAAAGATAAATTAAAAATTTATATATTAGATGATGGGAAGCGAGATGAGTTTCGCCAGTTAGCTGAAGATATTCAAGTTGGCTATATGATCCGCCCTGATAATAACCATGCAAAAGCAGGAAACCTTAATCATGCATTAACAAAAACGCATGGTGAACTGATTTGTATTTTTGATTGCGACCATGTAGCGACACGCGTATTTTTACAAGCAACAGTAGGGGCATTTTTAGTCGATGAAAAACTCGCTTTGATCCAAACCCCCCATTATTTTTACTCTAAAGATCCCTTTGAACGTAATTTAAGTGCGGCTAAAAGAGCGCCGCATGAAGGTGCGCTATTTTATGGTCCAGTGCAGCAAGGTAACGATAATTGGAATGCCGCGTTTTTCTGTGGCTCTTGTGCGGTAATTCGCCGTAGTGCCTTAAAAGAGACAAATGGATTTGCGGTAGAAACGGTTACCGAAGATGCCCATACGGCCCTTAAATTGCAGCGTAAGGGATGGAATACCGCTTTCTTAGATATTCCTCTTTCAGCGGGTTTAGCGACTGAACGCTTAACTTTGCACATTAACCAACGTATACGTTGGGCACGAGGCATGACACAGATTTTTCGCGTCGATAACCCGCTATTAGGTAAAGGTCTGACATTTACACAACGTATCTGTTATTTAAATGCCATGCTACATTTTCAGTATGGGCTACCTCGAGCGATTTTCCTCTTATCCCCTTTGGTTTTTATTCTATTTGATTTAAATATTATCTCATCATCCGCAACACTCATATTTTCTTATGCGCTACCTCATTTGATTACTTCTAACTATGTCAATTCAAAACTTGTCGGTAGCTATCGCTATTCTTTCTGGGGGGAAATTTATGAAACAGTGATGGCTTTTCATTTAATACTCCCAACATTGATGAGCTTAATATCGCCAAAACTCGGTAAATTTAATGTTACTGATAAAGGTGATTTAACAGATAAAAACTATTTTGATCACACGGCCGTTCGCCCGCTCCTTATTGTCGCCGTACTTTTAGTCGCCGCAATTGGGATTGCCTTATTCAAATGGATTATGGGTCTATATCATTATATTGATAACGGTGTCATTGTGATTAACCTTATATGGGGTATTTATAGCTTACTGATTGTCCTCGCTTCTATATCGGTAGCAAAAGAGACCAAACAGTTACGTCGAGCCACGAGGGTTCCTGCATCAATCCCTGTGACCGTTTATTTTTCTGATAATAGCGTTATAGAAACTCAGTCCATTGATCTCTCCATGAGTGGGGCAAGACTTAACTTCCCATTTGAGCATAATGTTACACAGGCATTTATTACACAAATTGCCATTGGTATAGGCAAAGAAAGAGCATTTATCCCGATCCAGCAAGCATGGATTGATAATAAGCAATTAAGAATGGAATTTGCTCACTTAACTCATGCTATTCGACGTGATGTTGTACGTGTTGTATTAACTCGAGCAGATGCTTGGTTTAAACCTAAACATGCAAACGACAAACCATTAAGGTCATTTATCGACGTGCTGCAATGTGCATTTGAATTGTTCATTATCCGTAAAGATAAGAAGGCCACGGATAATTCCATTTTGCTTTCAAAACAAAATAGTAAAGAGCAGCATCATGTTTAACCGCCTGAAATTAATATTTATCGCTTACGCGTTATTAATAAGTCATACGGCCGCATTTGCCGTAGAGAGAGTGGATACACAGAAAAAAGTTTCTGCGCCATTAGACTTTATATTAAATAATGGGCTAATAAAAAATAGCGATGTTATAGACACTACCGCTGAAGAAATTACCTTGAAAAAAATTGGCCTCATAAACGGCCTGACCTTAAGTGGTGATAAACTCCAATCTGGTATTAGTTTTACTTTGCCCTATGATTTTATTGTTATAAATGCAGAAATACGCTTAATCATTTCAATCAAAGAAACTGAAAATATCGAAAAGGATAATTTACAAATAACGCTAAATGATCAGTCTTTAGGTTCGATACCGTTATCTCAACTTCATGAAAATAAATCGACTTTTACTTTAAAAGTACCAAACGCCATTCTCTCTTCAAAGAACAATTTAAACTTTCAGATCATTAGTAATGATGACATCATTAATAATGAGTGGACATGCCAGCGCCCAGACTTAAAAGATCTTAATCTTGAGATTTCCCCTTTAACCTCAATGGCATTAAAAGGGGTATTAATGAATACGCGTAAATCACTCATGGATTTTCCTCGGCCATTTTTAGATCCTTTAAAAATGAATAGCAATGAACTTGCTTTTATCTATGCCGCTTCACCGACCCCAGATACCTTAATGGCCTCTGCCATTGTAGCCTCTATTTTTGGCATCAAAAGTGGGGAAAAAGGGAACCATTTCAATGTTTATCTTGATGAATTACCGGAAAAGCATGCTGTTTTATTCACAATGGCGGATGAGACCATTTCAGGGATCTCCTTTAATCAGGCTAAAGGCCCAAATATCAGAATTATAGATAACCCTGTAAACGAGAAATACAAAATCTTGGTCATTAGTGGACGTCATGCACATGAGCTGCGTCAGGCCGCTTACCAACTCTTTACACCTGATTTACCTGACAGCAGCGATATGGCTATCGCCAACTATCATGTACAAAAACGGCAAGCTTATGATGCCCCTAACTGGCTTTCGGCGAAAAAAATAATCACTTTCAGCCAAATAATTAAAAGTCGCGACGCCCTGCAATCCCGCTTGTTTTGGAATGAAGAGAAAAACATTATTTTTCGCCTTCCACCTGATGTATTCATGTTATCAGGGAACAAAATCCCCGTGAAAATAGACTATACGTTTGATGGTAAAAATTGGATTGATATGAAGCATTCGATGCTAACTATCGCATTGAACTATCAATTTTTAAAAAATATTTCTGCTCAAAAACACAGCATTATTAGTCCAATCACGGAGTTTTTTACTAATAACCACGACAACAGCACAACACTTTATCTTGATAGCGCAAGCTTATTTGGTGAAAACAGACTAAGCTTTTATTTTAATATCACACCGCATCAAGAAACGCCTTGTAATATCCGTAATAATGGTGAGATTGTTAATCAAATATTGTCTAGCTCTACATTTGATCTCAGTAATATTTCCAATTTTGGGGAGCTACCAAATACGGCTTGGTTTTTAAATGGCCTATTCCCATTTACGAAATATGCCGATTTATCAGATACCGTAATTTTATTAACCAAAAATCCAGCTAAAGAAGAAATCGCATTAATGCTTCATTTAATGGAAAAAGCAGGACGCATTACTGGCTTTCCGGTTAGTCAGGTCACCATACTCACTGATACAACAAAACCACAAAATAATTTAAAACTCACGAGTTCGAATATTATTGCAATCTCTAAATTAAAAGAGATCGCAGCATTCAAGCCACTAATAAAAGATACCTCTTATCATTATAGTTATGGGCAATTACAAGTCATGCCCCCTTCTCTATTGCAGAAACTGAAACTGCTTCTACTCGGAGAATGGAAAAATCAATTTGAAGAAGCAAACAATATTTTAATAAATTCACAAAAATGGCGAGGATTACTCAGCTTCCCATCACCTTGGTCTAGCAACAAAGTCGTGACCATTTTAACTGCGACTAACAGTGAACAACTGAAAAAACTCCATGATGATATTGATAAGCCTGGAAGACAACAACTCGAATCGGGTGATATCTTGCTATTTAATGATTTTGATGATGTTAAGGTTCTGCGAGTTAATGCATCATTTTTATCAGGCGAATTACCGCTACACACATTAGTCCTTTGGTTTTTTAGCCAACATTTATTTCTATTAATGGCTATGTTATTTACCACCTTATTCCTTATGAGTTTGTATTTGTTTAAAAGATTAAAAAACCATGAATCCAAACGTCTATCAAGGATGAAAAAATAAAATGAAAAATAGCTTATTAATAAAAGTATTTATTACTTTGCTCTGTGGTACATACCCACTATCGACGTTAGCTCGATCATTAGAAAATGAAACAGCCATTAAAGTTCTATTAGAAAAGGCCAATTATTGGCACAGTAAATCTAACTATGACCTTGCTTACGATGCGCTGAGTAAAGTTTTTGCCATTGAGCAATATAATATTGAAGCATTATATCTAATGTCATATTACAAAATTCAGCAAGGTAAAAAACAAGAAGCGGCTCTCTGGGTTAATAAACTCAAAAAATATGCCCCAGACGATCAGCGGCTTTCACAATTAGCCCAGTTTTCGCCCCGTGAAAATCGTTCCGATGAGATACTCAAAAAAGCCCGAGAATTTGCAACACAAGGTCAGATTGAACAAGCAATACAGGCGTATGACAAATTATTTACACATAATCCACCTAGTGGTGACTTAGCGATTGAATATTATGAAACACTCGCTGGCAGTAAAAAACACCTAGAAAAAGCAATCGCTGAGCTAAGAAAAATAGCACAGCAAACACCATCAGATGAGAAGGTACAGCGTATTCTTGCAACGGTATTAACCTATCAAGAGAAAACAAGGCGAGAGGGAATTCAAAAGCTCATCCAGATCGAAAATAAAGATAAGGCGGTGGTCAATTCATTGAAGCAAGCACTACTATGGTTACAACCCGATGAAAAAGATCTGCCCGCTTACCAGCATTTTATGAATTTATCACCAAATGATAGCCTTGTAATGGAACACTATAACAATCGCATTGGTAACAGTGATATTCGTGCTGGATTTACGCTATTAAATAGAGGTAGCCTTGAACAAGCAAAGCAAAAATTCACACAAGCGCTAACAAATGATCCTAAAAATATCGATGCCACTGCGGGTCTGGGTTACGTGGCGCTCCGTCAAAAAAACTATCAAGAAGCAGAGAAGTTATTAAGTGAAGCGGCTAATAACACAACGGATCATAAAAGAGCCCAATGGTTAAAAGATATCAAAAATATTAACTACTATTCGCAACTAGATAGAGTTAAACAATTAGCGCGTAATCAGCAATTTGATCACGCAATTAGCTTACTTAAAAGTACCAGTGTGAGTGACCCACAGCAGCAACTTGCTCTCAATTTATTACTAGCACAAACCTATCGTGATAAAAAAGACTATGCTAGCGCAGAGTCGTTATATCGGACGCTTCATCAAAACTACCCTAATAATAAAACAGTGAAAGAGCAGCTAGTCTGGTTATTTAACGAACAAAAAAAATATCAAGAATTAGAGCTATTATTACAAACCTTCTCTCCTACTGAGCGCTATGATTATCAGCAAAAAATAAATTTCAGTGAGCAATACCGAAAAAATGCAGAAAAAGCACTTAATAATGGCTTAGTGAATGAAGCGGAAAATATTCTCACACAAGCCATTAATAAAGATCCTCAAAATGCTTGGCTGCACCTCGATTACGCCAGACTGCTACTTAAAAAAGGTGATCATCATAAAGCAAATGCAGTGATGAATAATTTGGTTGCAACCTATCCTTCACCTGCAACTTGGCATAGCGCGATCATTTTGGCAAGCGAGCAAAATCACTGGAAGGATGTATTGAATTTAATTCATAAAATTCCTAGTGGATCACAAACGGCAGAAATAACTGAGCTTAAACATCGCGCTAAATTTAATCAACAAATTGATATTGCCCAACACTACATTGATAGTGGGAATCACAATGCAGCATTAAATACCCTAAAAATAAATATTAAATCATTACCTCAGAACCCAGCCGATATTGGCCGCCTTGCTCAGCTATATATAGATGCGGGTGATAGTCAAATGGCGCTAAATGTGATCCATCAAAACCTATCCGTTGAGCCACAAGGAAGCCTAAAAGATTATACACAGCAAATCCTTATCTTACGCCGCTTAGGATACTTTGCAGAAGCAGAGAGCTTGATGAACTCCCCGGCTTTACTCGCCACAACCAGCGAAAAAGAGTTAAATCACATTAGAGCGGGCTACCTCAGCGAACAAGCCGATTTATTTCGCGAAAAAGGTCATCTCAACGAAGCTTGGGAAATATTAGCGCCAGAAATAAAAAATGATCCGAATAATAGCCAACTCTTATTAGCTGTTGCCCGAGTTTATCAATCAAATGATCAACCCGAGCAAGCGAGTGATGTTTATCAATACCTATTAGCTATTTCCCCTAAAAATCAGGATGCATTAATAGGCTTAGTTGATCTAGCAATTAACAATGACGACAGTGTGACAGCAAGAAAATATTTTGCAGAGATCAAGGCAACCAACAAAACCGATTACCTGATTTTGTCGGCTCGCCTTGCTGAGCTGGAAGGTCATAATACCCAAGCACTCAAATTATTAAAAACAGCACAATGGGGATTAATTCAGCCGCAAGAACAGCCAACTTATTTACCAGTAAATCACCCATTAGCTGGGCAAATACTCATGCACGCTCAGCACAATCCTCGCCAAAAGGCCCAATTAGACCATATTGAAATGATGCTTACAGATTTACAGCAAAAAACATCTGTCGCATTGAATAATGCCATTCAGGTAAACAGCCACTCAGGGGAGTCAGGATTAAGCAAATTTACCGAAATCAAAGAGACCCTCACACTCTCTCTTCCACTGCTTGATAATATTAAGTTAGCGCTGAGCGTATCCCCTTCGGTTATTAGTTCAGGCAAAACTCCCGCTGAAAATGCCAGCCTTGTGGGCAGTGGAGCGTTAACGAGAGCCAATCGCCGTAGCCTAGTTGAAAGTGCTTCACGCGCTAATGTACATGCCGATGAAATTAATAGCCGTTCAATTCAAGGCTTAGAATCAAATATTTTATTGAAAGGCGATAACTTTCAATTGGATTTCGGGCATACCAATAGTGATGGCTTAATTGTTTCCTTAGTTGGCGGAGCTGAATGGTCAATTAACACCTCACCACATAGCCAATTAACTTTAGCAGCCGAACGGCGAGCGGTAACTGATAGCCAACTTTCATACAGTGGGCTTAAAGATAGTGTAACAGGTAGAACATGGGGAGCCGTGACACGCAATACGCTGTCAGCACAATACGCATGGGATAATAGCCATTATGGTACTTATGCCAAAGTTGCCGCTAATAAGTATATTGGTACCCACGTTCCTAATAACCAATCTGTTGATCTCAATGCTGGCTCTTATATTTATGGAATAAATGAAAATAATAAAACTCTAAAATTAGGCGCTAATATTCATTATATGGGATTTGATAAAAACCTTAATTATTATACATTAGGGCATGCAGGGTATTTCAGCCCACAGAAATATATTGCAGTTTCATTGCCTATTTCTTATGAGCAAAAATTAGATAATTTATCAGTAAAATTAAACTCCACTGTTGGATATCAATCGTACACGACTGAAAGTGCAGATTATTACCCTACAGATAGACAACTACAAGATGAATTAAACAGTTACACAGATAATGATGAATATATAGATACTCACTATAAAAAGAGCAGTAAAAATGGCATAAGTTATTCTTTTGGCGTAGAGACTAACTATAAAATATCACCATCTTCATTTATTGGAGCGAATGTTAGTTATAATACTTTTGGTAATTATGATGAGACAAAAGCTAATATTTACTTTAAATATTTATTCGACAAAGATATACTAGGAAAATAAAAATGATGTTTGACCAAGATAGTTACTTACAACGTGGTTATAAAACAGGCTGGCATGATTTAATTAATTTTTTATTTTATGAGTTTTCGTCAGGTGAAACTAATGAAGGCTGTAAAACGCTACGGCGAATTGGGCAACAGCTTGGTGAATTACACACTATTGAGAATTCAAGTACATTAAGTCAATTAGAAAAAAATATTAATACTGTTCTAGAAGTGTTCAATTGGGGGTTTGTTAAAATGGCACCCGCAAATAGTGAATTGCTTATTATGCATTGTGCGTGGCCTCACGCGCCTAAATCGGTCAATAAAAAATGGCGTCGAGCTAGCGCTAGTATTTTAGAAGGCTTATATACTCAGTGGTTAACATCGCAAGGCGGTAATAAATCAGTGCCTGTATTGTGGAATGAAAATGCAACTGAAGATATTTTCATATTTCGTTATGCTTTATTTAAATAGATTCATCAAATATAAATTATCATGATTAATAAAACCAAAGAGTTATCAATAAAAAATGAAAAAATCTCATTGGACTTAATCATTGGTCAAACCTGTCTTTTTTTATTAATTGATATATATGGAAGAGTTTCATATGTTAGTCAACGTTTCTTAGAAACTTACAACTACAATCGTGCAGATGTTATTGGATATAAGCCAAGCATAATAAATAATCAGTTGATTTTAGAAAAAAACAGTCTTGATTTTATTTCTAATTATAGTAACACTGAAGATATTATTTTTATAACTAAAGAAAATAAAAAAATATTTTTTATAGCTAGATTAATGGAGATAGAAGAAAATAGCAACAATGTCTATCATTACTGTCTTATTTTATCTGAAGTAACAAGGCTAATAGCAGCTAAGAATAAACTCTCTTTCCAAGTATACCATGACCCTCTAACTGGACTATTAAACAGATATGGTTTTTATAGAAAAGGCAAAGAAGCTCTTAAATTAGCCAAAAATAGTAAAACAGAATGCTATTTGGCGCTTATTGACATTGATAAATTTAAAAAAATAAACGATACCTTTGGTCATGGTTATGGTGATCGACTATTAAAACAGTTCACTAAAAATGTAAAAAAACACTTACCGAGTGAGGTTATTTTTGCTCGATTAGGTGGCGATGAATTTGTGTTAATGGTGAATGACATACATCATCATCATGCAGAATCTATCTTTTGGGAGCTGGTTCACTTTATGGGGACTTGTTCATATTGCCATTTAGAAGGAGAAGTATCGAATATCAATATTAGTGTCGGCATTGCACAATACCCGCGTGATGGTGAGCGTTTAGGGAGTTTAGTAAAAAATGCCGATATAGCCTTATACCATGCGAAAAAACAAGGAGGAAATCAAATAAAGAAATGTATTTAGGTTTAACTATATAGCTGTTTTAACTAATAAAATTTAAAACCGTACTTAGTTGAAAACTACACTCAACAAGTAAAGATTATAATAAATATTTTATTTATCAAGGATTATATATGTTGAAAGCTGTCATACCTGTTGCGGGGTTAGGTACTCGCATGCTACCAGCAACAAAAGCGATACCTAAGGAGATGTTACCTCTTGTAGATAAACCTATTATACAATACATAATAAAAGAATGTTATATGGCGGGTATCAATGAAATTATATTTGTTACTCATTCATCTAAAAATTCAATTGAAAATCATTTTGATACCTCTTTTGAATTAAAATCGTTATTAGAACAAAAAGGGAAAGAGCAATTACTCAATGAAATAAATGGTATTTGCCCTGAAAATTTAAAAATTATGCATGTTAGACAAGGCTGTGCAAGCGGTCTAGGCCATGCGATATTATGTGCTCAGCCTTTTATTGGTGATAATGATTTTATTGTTGTTTTACCAGACGTCATTATTAATGAATATGCTTGTAATTACGCATCTGATAATTTACCCGCAATGATTGACCGCTTTTACTCGACAGGAAAAAGCCAAATATTAATTGAACAAGTCAATATCGAGCATGTCGAAAATTACGGGATTGTAGATTGCCATAATGAGGTTACTCATAGCGGAGAGTTTAATAATATCTATGCGATTGTAGAGAAACCACATAAAGAGAGTGCGCCATCAAACTTAGCTATTGTTGGCCGTTATGTTTTAAGTAAAGAGATTTGGCCATTGCTGGCAAAAACCCCTATTGGTAAGAGTAATGAAATCCAACTGACGGATGCATTATCCATGCTTCTGAAAACCCATGCTATTGAAGGTTATCACATAAAGGGGCGTTCTCATGATTGTGGCGATAAAATGGGGTATATGAAAGCGTTCTTTGAATATAGTCGTCAGCATCAAACATTTGGCTCACAGTTTCATCGCTGGTTGAAAGATTCGGTAGAAACTGTTTAATCATAACGCCTATTTATAGGGTAGATTTTATGAATCAACAAAATCCAATCGCTAGTCTGATTTTTAGTTATATGCCTAATGCGAGATCTTGTTCTTTATTTTTTATATTTGTTTGTTATTCAAATAGATATAACAACTTTAAAAATCAGGATTGGATTTTTATTGCTAACAGAATAAGAAGATTACAATTAATCATGCTAATTCTTTTTTATTAAAAAAGTATGGGTCGTATTGAGAAATATTTTACCTCTGTCTGAATAAACTTATCTGATAATGATATCTCCTATGTAATACCTTAACAATGATGGATTAATTCGAGATTTCATTATGAATGAGTTTAGTCATCAGCTAAGTAAAACTGACTTCATTGAAAACAGATGTTTTATTATCCCATTACTTTAATGATTTTTGTTTAATTTTTATTAGTACTCATTCTCAGTCATGTAAGCAATGGACAATAACAACGAAATTTGATTTTTAAACCACAGCAGAGGCAACAAAATGAATATTAGAGATTTCGAGTATTTAAACGCATTAGGTAAGTTTCTTAACTTTAAAAAAGCGGCTCAATATTGCAATGTAGCTCAACCAACCTTAAGTATTCAGATTGGTAAACTAGAAAACACACTCGGCTGTTTTCTGCTAGAAAGAACCACCCGTCGGGTTAACTTTACACCTTTGGGTCTACAAATCTTAGAGCACAGCAAGATTATTTTAAAAGAGATAGAAGAAATTAAAGCCATTGCACAGCAATCTACAAATAATAATATAAAAACTTTTCATATTGGCATTTCTGATTCATTACCAGAGTATTTTGCCTCCTACATTACAGAAGCCGTCTTAGCAAGTGACCCTAATATTAACTTAATAGTCACGGTGGATAGCTCAGAGGAACTGTTTGCCCAGCTCGCCTCGATGTCCTTAAACTTGCTGATCGTTTCTTCAACAAAATGCCCCGATAACTTTATTTCAGCCTCCTTGATAAGCTTCCCTATAAACCATCAATTTGTCACCCAAAAAGGACATAGCACAGAGCAGCCAACGAGTATTTTAGGTTCGTATTCAGAAATAAAATCTAAAATCTGTTTTCGAAATGGCGATAGAAATATGGATAACTACTTGCACATTGGTAACTTAATCAATGAATCGATAGATCTTTTATTGAAAAAAAACCATATCGCCTAGCGCTTCTCTTACTGGAACTCAGCGTGCTACATATCGAAAACTCAATCTTCGCTATTGTAGTACGCTTAACCTAAGAGAAGTTTTAGCACCGACAACGTCTTGCAATGCAACTTTTTGTTAACTTTATTATTGTCATCGGTTCTCGATAGAGAAAGATCAGCACACCTTTTTTTCTTCCTAGGAAAAGTACTTTTTCTTTTAAAAATCACTGATAAAGCAATTTTTATTGGTAGTTTTTTTATCAAAAAATCCTGTAAAATTTAAACTCATTAAGTAGTTAATAAATTTTAATTTATTGAATTAAATGATTATTTTCATAGTGTATCGATCATTTGTTAATATTAAAAATACTACCGTGATCACATTCTTATCATAAACTCTCTTTTTCAACGAAAAGTACCAGCGATCCTTTCTAAAGTCTCTTTCTTATTTTTAAATAAAAAGCTTCAATTAAGAAACACAAAATAAACATAAAATTAACATAATCCAGATGCCAGCGAAAATATGTACCCTATGATGCGCCGGCGCTGTTTGTGAGATAACGAGGTAGACATGAAACCAGAAGATTTTCGCTCAGATGCCAAACGCCCATTTAACAGCCAAGAATATTTAAAAAGCCTACAAGATGGCCGTGAAATTTATATCTATGGTGAGCGTGTTAAAGATGTCACCACTCACCCAGCATTTCGTAATTCAGCCGCTTCAATAGGACAGTTATATGATGCACTCCATGATAAAGCAACTCATGACAGCCTTTGCTGGGGAACAGATACCGGAAACGGCGGCTATACACACAAATTCTTCCGTTTCGCCACCAGCGCCGATGAACTGCGCCAACAACGTGACGCCATCGCTGATTGGTCACGCCAAAGCTATGGATGGATGGGACGCACTCCAGACTATAAGGCGGCATTCGCCAGTTGTTTAGGGGCTAACCCAGAATATTACGGCCAATTCGCTGATAACGCGCGTAATTGGTATAAACGTATTCAAGAAAGTGGGCTTTATTTTAACCATGCGATTGTTAATCCACCAATCGATCGCCATAAACCTGCTGATGAAGTAAAAGATGTCTATATCAAGCTGGAAAAAGAAACTGATGCAGGTATTATCGTCAGCGGCGCAAAAGTGGTTGCCACTAACTCCGCCCTAACTCACTACAACTTTATCGGTTTCGGCTCTGCACAAGTGATGGGGGATAACCCTGATTTTGCACTGATGTTCGTCGCACCAATGGACGCTGATGGTGTAAAACTAATTTCACGCGCATCATACGAATTAGTTGCTGGCGTAACAGGCGCACCTTTTGACTACCCACTATCAAGCCGTTTTGATGAAAATGATGCGATATTAGTCATGGATCATGTGTTGATCCCATGGGAAAACGTATTAATTTATCGTGATTTTGATAGAGCGCGTAATTGGGCTGTACAAGGTGGTTTCGCTCGCTTGTTCCCATTACAAGCCTGCGTGCGTTTAGCGGTTAAATTGGATTTCATTACAGGCTTACTGCAAAAAAGCCTTGAATGTACTGGAGTTGTCGACTTCCGTGGTGTACAAGCAGACTTAGGTGAAGTGGTAGCATGGCGTAATTTATTCTGGTCACTTACCGATGCAATGACTTCGGAAGCGAAGGCTTGGGAAGGCGGAGCCTATCTGCCAGATACGCAAGCAATCCAAACTTATCGCGTAATGGCACCAATGGCCTATACGAAAATCAAGAATATCATAGAAAGTAATGTCACCAGTGGTTTGATATATCTACCATCCAGTGTGAAAGACATGAACAACCCAGAAATCGATAAGTATCTGGCAAAATATGTGCGTGGCTCTAACGGTATGGATCATGTAGAACGTATCAAGGTGTTAAAGCTAATGTGGGATGCGATTGGAAGCGAGTTTGGCGGACGTCATGAGCTTTATGAAATCAACTATGCGGGTAGTCAGGACGAAATTCGTCTGCAATGTCTACGCCATGCTTATGGTTCGGGTAATATGAAAGCAATGACAGATATGGTTGACCGCTGCCTGTCTGATTACGATCAGCATGGTTGGAAACGCCCACACCTGCATAACAACAACGATATTAATAAGTTAGATTCGCTGCTGAAATAATCGGCAGCAGGAGGTCAATATGTCTTTAGAAAATGAACATCGCCTGCGTTTCAGAGATGCGATGGCAAGTCTTGGTGCAGCAGTTAACATAGTCACCACGGATGGCACAGCAGGTTGCTGCGGTATTACTGCAACAGCAGTCTGTTCAGTCACGGACACGCCACCCACTTTGATGGTGTGTGTTAACCGCAACAGCGCTATGAATGCGGTCTTTCAAGAAAATGGCCGCCTGTGTGTCAATATCCTTAACCATGAACAAGAAGAGATGGCGTGCCACTTCGCGGGAATGAAAGGCTCTACAATGGAAGAGCGCTTTGCTTGGAGCATCTGGGATAAAGGTATTTTGCAACAACCATTATTGAAAGATGCACTTGCTAACCTAGAGGGTGAAATAACCCAAGTGCAAGACATTGGTACGCATTCTGTTTATTTGGTTGAAATGAAGCAGATTATCGTGAGAGAAGAAGGTCACGGGTTAATTTACTTCAAACGTAAATTCCACCCAGTTATGCACCAGACATTAGCAGTAACCGCATAACGGATTAAACCATCAATATGCTTAGAGGGGCTATGCGATATAGCCCCTCTTTTTGATCCAACGCTAAGAAAGTCCTTTCTAAGCAATATGTTCCTACCGATACAGTCACCCTTCTTTTTTTCAATATCCCAACAAACACTATGTAATTATATTGACTGCCTAAATACAAATTAGTCATGTTTATAATTTTTCTAAATCAATACATTAGTACAAATCTATCTTTTATTGTTAATGTTTAGTTATTTTATTGAATGATAATAATTATTATTTACAATCTCATTACCGATTGATCTTTAACAATAATGGCTATGAAAAATGACACTATGAAGCCTGTCACTCGGCTTCTTCAATTAATGATTGGTGTGAGTCCGTTTATGGCAAGCGGCATGATGACTGCACAGAGTGCAACTCAAGAACCAACACAACTAGGCCCTCTCAAAGTTTCCGCAAAATCACAAAAGGAGCTAGATGCTGAATATCCTTATTTGCAGCTTGGCTCCTCGTCCTATATTGATGGCAAAACCGTTGAGAGATTCCGAGGTAATTCAGCTGCCGATTTTCTACGTGGCGTCAGTGGCGTCCATCTTGGGGATATTCGTAATGGCGGAGCGTTAGATGTCAATATTCGCGGTTTACAAGGCCAAAGCCGCGTTCCCGTTATTGTCGACGGTACGCAGCAATCCATTGATGTTTACCGTGGTTACGCTGGTGTACAGCAACGCAGCTATTTAGACCCCGACTTGATTAGCCATGTTACCATCGACAAAGGTCCTACCCTTGCGACAGATGCCGCGGGAGCTATCGGGGGAGCGGTGCGGGTCACAACCTTACAACCTGCCGATGTTATTCCGAAAGGTGAAACTTTTGGGGTACGTTTAAGAGGTGGGCTTGCCAATAACACGGTCTCAGAACGATCCGGTTTTTATACTAAAACCAAAGAGAGTAATGACGCCAATCCGTGGCCGAATATGAATAGCCGCTTTGGTAGTGTCGCTATCGCAACAGATCAGGATCGCTATCAATTACTTGCAGCTTACGCCTACCGTAATCAAGGTAACTATTTTGCAGGTAAAAACGGCGCGAAACGCTATCGTGACGCCCATTATTCGTCAACGGGTGGCACGGGGATGACAACAGCCGCGGTGATTGACGCCTATCCTGCTGGAAAAGAGGTTCTTGATACCCATAGCCGTAGTGAATCTTGGTTAGTCAAAGGGGCTGGCGAGCTTACTGATACCCAAAAGTTCGAGTTAATTTATCGCCGTTATGACGCTAAATGGGGTGAAATCATGCCATCGATGATTACAACCCCCAATAGCAAAGGGGAATCTAATCAATTTATCCCGAGTAAAATTACCATTGATTCATTATCAGCAAAGCACAATTTTGATCCGGATAATGATTGGGTCAATTTGACCTCTGAATTGTGGTATACCCACTCAGTCAGCCGTATGTACAATGCAAATATCGGTAACGTTCCTGTTTTCGATCAAAGTACTGAGCAGCGTCCAGACCCACAAAGTGAAGAGTACAAACAAGGGCTATTATCCGATATTAAAGCGGATAGATATGGCGTGAATTTAACCAACCGCTCAACGTTCGAAAATCGTCTTGGTGAGTTTAATTTAACAATTGGTGGTGCTTTCCAGTATGAAGATACCGGCCCTAATTCACCTGTCCTAAAAGAAAATCTGCAAAAAAACTATTTCTTGCGCAGTGGTGTTCGCAAAGAGTATAGCTTATCAAGCTCCCTAGAATATAAACCCGTGAATTGGTTAACAGTTCAAGTTGGAGGGCGTTATACCGAATATCATGTTAGAGATAGAAACAGCACCGCTTATGCGGCGAAATCTCGCACTCAAGAGTACACGTTTGCTCGCTTAAAGAAAAACGGTGAATATTTCACCAAATGGCCTGAAAGCTGGTATATGGAGTGGTGGCCTGATGAACAAGGAAACTACACGTTAGACTCTTTAAAGAAAACCCCATACGCAAACACAACGCTTGGCGAAAAGTATGACTTTGATGGTTATGACCCTGACCCAAGAGGGGAAAAAGGTTATCTGAAAAAAGAAGTCACCACAGAATACGCTTACACCAAACCTATTGAGCGGAAAGGAAGCGATTTCAGCCCACAGGTAGGGCTGGCATTTCACCTTGATGACAATAGTCAAATCTATGTTAAATACAGTGAAGCCGTTAAGAACCCAACTATCTTTGAGTCAACTTTAGGCAACTGGACCTCAATGCCGTCTGCTGATTTAAAACCAGAGAAAAACAAAGTTCTTGAAATCGGTGCATCAACTGTACAAAACTCACTATTTACCGAAGAAGATAAACTTGCCGCTAAGGTATCCTGGTTTAAGAGTGACTTACATGACATGATCACTCGAGGCTATCACCCAAATAACGCTTCTTGGTTCATAGAGAATGTGGATCTTTATAAAACATCCGGTATTGAATATAGCTTAGCTTATGATCAAGGTCGCTTCTATGCTGATGTATCGGGTAACTACTATTTAGAAGCCACAACGTGTGATACGAAAACTGCTGAGCGTTTTCGTCAGTACGCTTATGGCGATCCTAATACCCCAAACTGTGTGAATGGTGGCTTTGGCACCTCGTTAGTTAATATCACTAACCCACCCAAATACAGCATCAATACAACACTTGGGGTGAGGCTACTTGATGAACGCAACTTAGATATTGGCGTTCGCCGTATCTATAATAGCGGCCCTACTCATAAGTTAAACCGTTCATGGAATACCGTTGGGATGACGGGAACCCAGTTAATTTATTTATCAACCGTGACTTATGATGCTTACGCTAATTATCAGTTCAACCCTAATGCGGATATCAACCTTACCGTCACTAACCTCACTAATGAATACTATGTTGATCCAATGGCGCTTAGCTTGATGCCTGCGCCAGGTAGAACGGTTTCAGTTGATTTTACTTATCGCTTTTAAATAACAATTCCTGCCCAAGGAGTGGGCAGGAAGATGACAATTAAGCTTCGATTTTTTTCATATAACGATAGTGAGAAAAGGTGACTAACAATGCAACAAACGCAATACCAGCCCCTAGCATAAACCCGCCAGAATAGCCTACCGCCGCCGTTAGCCCCACCAGCATCATTGAGCTAGCCAATTCACCAATATCACGAGTACTCTGTACTGCTGTCATATCCGTTCCTGCTTGCGTATAGCGAGAAGCGAATTGCATACCTGCGGTCATAATCGCCACAGAAGTGACACCGGAAGATAATGAACCAAGTGTGATACAGGTAGCCACTAATGCCATTGATACGCCGCTCATCGACTGGAATGTCCATAATAGCGATGAGAATAATGCGAATAATAGGCCAAATGAGAATGCGCGCCAGACGCCGATTTTACCAATCAACCAAGCGCCGCCCCCACAACCTAACACTAACGTGACCATGCCACCCGCCATTCCCATTTTCCCAATCTGAGCCAGCGACCAACCTGTATCATTTAAGAATAATTTTGCCAAACCAAAACCAGAAACGGCGGTCACCGCAGAAAGTAAGGTTAGCAGCAGTAGACGAGGTGCACCTTGACGCTTAAAGGTTTTTAATAAGCTCGCTTTTTCATCTTCCTGAATGGCTTGTGATGTTTTTAATGGGCACAACGAAATAAAAAACAGACTTAACAACGGCACACAAGCCAAAATCGCTAATGCCATATGCTGACCCAATGACTCACTCATAATCATCAGCCCTGCACCACCAATAAAAAAGCCAGCCATCACGCCCGCTATCTGCACGGCATTGATTTTTGATAGCATTGAGCCGCTGACTTGCTCTGCCGCCATACCGTCGGTGGCAATATCTTGTGTCGCACTCGCTAAAGAAGCAATAAATAGCAATACAACACAAGCCAGTGCATTTTCCACAGAGAAACCAATAAAGCTAAGTGCAAACATGGTGAGTGTCACGATAACCTGCATAGGGATAATCCAGCTCTTACGACGTCCTAACCGTTTTCCCCAATGGTTATCAACAAAAGATGCCCATAAAAATTTTACTACCCAAGGTAAGCCCACAAGTGGCAAAAATGCGAGTACCTTTAACTCACCACCATCATGTCGTAAAAAGGTAGGTAGAGCATCCATCGCAATCCCCATCGGTATACCTTGAGCGAGGTATAACAATCCTAAGGTCATCACCAGTTGTTTATTCTGTAACAGATCTTTCATATCCACTCCGACCACTTTTTTGTGTCGCAGATAACTTAGCCACACATCCAAGTGTTAATAACAAAAACAAGCCACAAAATAGCAGCATGACATCAATACGGTTAAAGCCAGCAGGCTGCTGCCATAACGAGAAAATAAATGCGATGAAAAAGAGTAAAGTTGATAAAGCAGCAATTAAAATCAGCATCTTGCGAGCATTTTTAATCACTAGACAGAGGATAAAAATGCCTCCCCAGCACAGGAAAAAAGCACTTATTGGCAATGTTAATGACAGAGACATCACAACCAGCAATGCGCTTACTGACAGCAACAGTCCACCACAGCATCCAACGATCCCCCCGGCAATCCGCGAGGCTGCATGCCGCCAACACCACATTGCCAACCCACTCGCTACCAAGACACAGCCACTAAATCCCGCGATAAAATGCAAAACGCTAAATAGCGTTTCGACGTTTGGTAGCCATTGATACTGGCCATAATGCAGTGGTTGAATACTGATAAAAGCACGAGTCCAGAAAGCGTGATCAGAGGAGTCTCGAACACCAACAAGCCGCCCTTCATTCAAATCAAAACGATATTGCTCAAAGTTGGCACTACCCGGTTGCCCCGCGTGTACTCCACCAATCACCAATGAATCGCCTTGGCGCATCAAGGTTTGTGGCGTAAAAGAGGGATAAGTTTGTTTAAGCCACTCGAATACTTGCTCTGGTTGATGCTCGCGTAGAACTACTTGGTGGTTATCAACCTTACGAAAGCCCCCCATCAATTGCTGCATGACCAACTGTGGATTATCAGGGCTTACACTTGATGCCAAGCCAACGGTTCCTAACGCACCTAACCCTGAAAGCGCCCCTGTCACAGCAAATAAAATTAGCCATGGATAGCACCATAATCCCAGCCAATTATGCAGATCATGAATAAATAAGCGTAAATTCAGCCGACGCGGTAAGCGCATCATCGAAGCTAGCTTGCGGCGGTTAATAATAAAGCCGCTAATTAACAGTACTGCCAACGCAAAACCAAATAGGCTAATCAGAATACGTCCTGGAAAATCAATAAATAGGTTTTTATGCAATGTGACCAGCCACATTGCAGGAGTATTCTGCGCTAAAGCTTGGCCCGTAATGGCACTATAGCTGTTATCGCACTGCCCCATCCCAAGGCAAAAAGTGATGGTAGGATTGGCTGATTGAGGTAACTGCACCAATGCAGCCTCTGGCTGTAACGTTAGTAATTGTGATAGCGGCAGGAGTTCTCCTGAAAGGGGCGCTTTATTCCACCAAAGACGTAAAGCATCACTTCCTAAGCTCCAAGTGCCACTTAGCATAATCACAAATAAAAAAACGCCCAAAAATGCACCCGCACTACGATGTAGATCGGACATTCTGCGCGTCAGTGGGACTTTCATTGTCCTCCCCCCCACAGCAATAACCACAATAGAGGAAGCGGCCACCATCCGTAACTGCGTAATAACATTTGTCGCCAGCTACTCGCGGTAAAGCTGTAGACAAACATCCCCATGGTGCAAAAAACGGCAAGAAAAACTGCTCCATACAAGCGGTTTAGAAGATCATCCGAAGGGTAAATGCGAACGAATAATAGGGAGAGAACAACTCCCCCTATTAAAGTGCCAATAATGGAAATCGCACTGACTAATTTCATTAAAAATCAGCCTTTACAGTCAACATCACGTTACGAGGTTCGCCGTAACGGTTATTCCATTGTGGAGAGAAAAGACCTGAATAATAGCGGCGATCGAATAAGTTATTCACATTGACCGCTGCGCTCCACGTTTCGTCAATTTGATACCCCAAACGCGTATTAAAGAGTGCATAACCCCCTTGACGTAAAGTGACATTGCCATTGGTGGTACTATAAGCACTTTGTGCTTGCATACCGCCCCCAATGCTCCATTTACGTTCATCCCAAGGAAGATCGTAGTTGGTCCATACACGTAACATATGACGAGGCGTTAACGTGTTGTAGGCATTACCTTTGTTTTGGCTATCATCGCGATATTTGGTGTCTGTATAGGTGTAGCCGACAGAGACATCCCAAAATGGCGTAATATAGCCAACACCTTCTAATTCAAAACCTTGGCTACGTACTTTGCCCCCACTAATAAAGTAATTATCAAAGCCTCCCGTCGGGTGATCAGGGTCAACTTGAGGATTGTTTTTGATATCTATCTGATAGATAGCCCCTGATAAGTTCAAGCTACCGTTGAGTAATCCCGCTTTAATCCCCGTCTCTAGCGTTTGCCCTTCAACGGGTTTCAGCATTTTACCACTCCAGGTTTTCGCGGTTTGAGGCTGATAAACGGTTGAATAGCTGCTATACCAAGACCAATCTTTTGCAAAATCCCAAATCACACCGCCATAAGGGGTGATCCGGCCATTTTCAGTAAATTTAGACGTTGGCGATTTCAATTCCCACCAGCTATCGCGAGCCCCAATGATCACCGTGACAGGCTCTACAACCTTAATGCGCCCCATACCATAAACGCCTTTTTGAGTTGTTTTCGTTGCACCTGGAGAGCTATAAGGCCCGACATTAGGCTTTGGTACGCTGTGTGGATCCCAGCGATAGACGTTCACGGGAACATTCAGTGAAGGGTCAAATTCCGCGCTATACTGCTTTTCACTCGCATGCGAGTAATTAACCCCCATAATCACATCATGCTTCTGCCCCCAGCCTTCAACCTTACCATTCAAGCTTGTATCAAGACTGATTTGTTCATTGCGGAATTTATAAGCGCCCCCCATCAGCATGGCGCCATCCCCAGTTTCAGGGTCGATATTGCCCCATGCACCTGCATAAATTAGGCGAGCATTAACATGTTGATATTCAGTATTGAGTTTGTATTGCCAATCATCATTGATCTGGTGCTCAATCGCAGCAAAGGTGCGTGTGGTATCCCATTTAAAACGGTCCCAATCCACATCAAGGTAGGTTTTACGCGGAAGATGCAAATCACGACCATCTTTCCCCATAGGTACGCCAGCCATATTGGTGACTGAATCGATAGTTTGATATTGTGCACCAACACGTAATAAAGTATCAGGGGTGAGATCCGCATCAACCGTCGCGTACATTAAACGTGTTTTTTGATCGGATACATCATAGAAGAAATCCTTATCCTCCCACGCCATCACAAATCGCCCACGCACACTGCCTGCTTCATTGAGTAATCCACCAACATCCGCTTCACCGCGATAACGGTTCCAACTCCCCGCTGTTAAGCTGAGTTTCGCCATATCTTCCTTTGGTGCATGTTTGCGAACCATATTGACCGTCGCAGCAGGGTTTCCCATTCCATGAAGTAGCCCATTGGAGCCACGTAAGATCTCAACACGCTCATACACCGCCATATCTTGCGGTGAACTCGCCATATTACCGAGCAACGCTGGCACACCATCAATTTCAAAGGAGTCAATTTGGAAGCCACGTACATAGTAGGCGGTCGTTAACTTGACGTAAGGGGCACTCGTTACCCCTGTGGCTCTTTGCATAACATCGTCAAGGGTTTGTAGGTTCTGCTTTTCGATTTGCTCGCGGTCAATAACACTGACAGATTGTGCAACTTCTCTTGGTTTTAGGGCTATTTTGCCTAATGTTGTGACGCCAGGTTCCACATAATCGTCATCAGCACTGGAGGTCGTTGTTACTTGCATGACATCATGCTTAGGTTGCGAGCTTTGTTCTGCCCCTGCTGATAAAGCCCATGGAGCAGTTGCTAAAAACAGTGCGCAAGGGGCAAGTTTTAGCCCTTTTAAGCGCTTAGCATTATGAACGGACAACATTTTCTACCCTAAAAAGTTAAATGATAATTGTTATCAATTTAGCAATTAATGGGGTGGGATACTTTCGAATGCCGGATTTTGTCTATCGCTATCCGGCAATAACTAACGTTTTTTGAGT
The DNA here is from genome assembly GCF_028482435.1 of Providencia sp. PROV119. Lineage (NCBI taxonomy): Bacteria > Pseudomonadati > Pseudomonadota > Gammaproteobacteria > Enterobacterales > Morganellaceae > Providencia > Providencia sp. PROV119. The sequence goes on along the minus strand of NZ_JAMPQL010000030.1, from coordinate 5,008 downwards.
TGATTTGGTGAGATGCCAAAGCGCTTACGAAAAGCGACAGAGAAGTGAGCGGGAGTATAGCCAACCTGATAAGCCACGGTAGAAATATTCGCATCATGGACGCTCAACAGCTGATAAGCCGTTTCCAATCGATACTCTTGCAACCAACCGTAAATACTATTACCAAACAGTTGGCGAAACCCTTGCGTTAACTTACGAGTATTCATACCAACACGCTTCGCTAATTCATCCAAGCTAGGCGGGGATTCTAACTCCTGCATTAAGATAGATTTCGCTATCTGCAAATTATCAATATCACGTTGACGCAATTTAGGCGCTATTTGCGATGGCTCATGTAAAAAGTGATCTAAGCATAACGCTGTAATTTCAGTTACTTTAGCGCATAAGTAGAGCTGATGTAATGATGGATGAGTAGGACAGGCAAATAGCTGCTGTGTCATTGCTAGCACACTTGCAGGAATTGAAAAATGTAATAATTGAGCTTTACTTGGATGGTAGCAGCTTTCAGGTAGCTTTAATTGATGTTGTTCCAACCATTCAGGTGAAATATCGATCATCGTATATTTCATCGGTTGGCAGGCGCGAAACAGGTTGCATAGCTGGTAATTTTTCTGGCTGCCAGAGAGTATCAATGAGGGTGAATTAACCTCGACATTATGTCCAGAGCTGCTACGACAACCCATTGCGCCTTGATGTATGGCCACTAACTTCAGGCCTGCCTGTTGTTCTTCATTAATCCCCAGATCATGTGGGATCACAAACTCACCGCGACTGATGCGCACAAAAGGCCCAACAGTATAATCTTCGCGGTTAGAATGCGCTTGATTAAGTTTATCTTCAGAACGTTGCTGCATGATTTTTTTCGAAACAAAGGCGATGTGCTGACTATCTTGTCAAATAAATAAGAAAATAACAATCATTATCATTTGCAAATTGTGCAATGCCAATTATTTTAGATTGAATAATCTGGCGTAATGCTTTGGATTAAGACGTAAAAATAACAACAAGGTTATCAAGATCATCAAAATATGCGCTATCCAAACCAAAGCAAAACTTTGGCTTACCTCATGTAACCAAGCAGCAAATAGAGGCCCAAAGGCCGCGATAATAAACCCGCCAGCTTGCATCAAAGAGGTTAATGCCCCCGCACTCTCAGGGTGCGGAAGATGATCAAGAGAAGCAATAATACTCAATGCAAAACACCCGCCTAACCCAATACCGATTAAACAAACCCACAAAAAAGCGAATAACTGAGGGAAAAACACTAACCCTGTAAACCCGATCATTTGGCTACATAATGTCACAATCAGCCAAAATCGACGGTCAATATTGTGAGAAGCAAGAATGGGAATTAACAAAGCAGAGAGGGCTTGAAACACGCTCAGTAAGGCAACCAGTGAACCACTATCAGCACTGCTCATACCTTGCTCAATAAAAAATGGCGCTAACCATGTGACTACCGTTCCATATCCTGCATTAACAAGGCCAAAACCAACCATGAGTAGCCAAGCCCTCGGCTTCGCTAAAAAGACAAAAACCGATCCTCGCCCATGGTTTTGATGCGTGGCTGATGAATCGATATTAACGACAACGGCGATTAGTGCAAATAAAGCGGGTAATGCCATCCATGCTAAAGCAATTTGCCAATGTCCTGAGGCTGTTGTACATGATTGTGCCATCTCGTTACAAGAAATATTGGCAAGCATCGGGGTCAACTGTGCACCCATCGCCCCACCCGCCATTAACATCGCGGAGTATAGCCCCGTCATCGCGGCCATTTTTTGTGGGAAACGTAATTTAATTAGTCCCGGAAATACCGCTTGAATATACGCAGCTCCCACACCACAAATAAAAGCGGTGATTAAGAGCTGCTCTCCATTAGTCACAAATAGACGCGATAAAGAGCCGATAAGCAACAATAACATCGCAAGGCTAAGCCCAACTCGCTCACCTAGCCTTTGGTTTAAGGCAGGAACAATTAAAGCGCCAACCCCCATTAATAGCATCGGTAACAGCGTCAGTAATGAAATGCTTTGGTAAGTCATCCCCGTAGTTTGGATAATCCCCTCGATCAGTGGACCTGGCCCCGTGATAAAGGGCCGTAAATTGATCCCGACTAATACGATAGTCATAACCAAACCTAATGAAGCGGTTTTATACCCAGCCATTAATGTTGTTGTTCCCGCCAGAAAGTATAAAGCGCGGATTGAGCCTCATTTTCGGGTTTTAATTGAATAAAAGTCAGCCCACATTGTTGCTGTGGCTCTACTCTCAGTGATTGGGCGATAGCCTCCGTCGATAAACCAAATGGCTCTGCATCTTGATTTGAATACGCATAAACAATCCGCGAAATCCCCGCCATACGCATCGCAGCTAAACACATTGGGCATGGCTGACCACTCGCATATACCACACAATCTTCTAACCGAGTGCGTTTTAAGGTTTCGCCTGCTTGACGTAGCGCCATTAGCTCTGCATGAGCCGTTGGATCGTTCAGCTCAAGCATCTGATTAACACCTGTTGCAACCACTGCGCCATCACGCACAATCACGGCGCCAAATGGCCGTCCACCTGCTTTGACATTCTCTTTAGCCAGTGAAATAGCTTGTTGTAAAAATTGTTTATCTTGCATTATTTCGCTCCTGAACGTTCAAGGATTTCAACCAAGTTGCTATATCCTTTCTGCTTTGCCAACGTCAATGGAGAATTGCCTGACGCATCTGCTAAATTAACATCAGCACCGCCTTTGATAAGTTGCGTCACAATCGTGGCATATTTTTCGCTGCCATCACCGAGTATGATAGCTTCTATTAATGCCGTCCAACCAAGTCTATTTACATGGTTAACATTAACACCGGCATCAATTAGGGTTTGCACAGTTTTCACGTGACCGCGTTCAGCAGCGGGGATCAATGCGGTTCCCCCATAGCGGTTAGTACTTGCTAGATCTGCACCATTTTCTAGTGTCATCTCTAAAATTTCTTGTAGCCCTCTGGCCCCCGCATACAGATAAGGTGAATCTTGGATTGCATCACGGGCATTGACGTTAGCCCCCTGCTCGATTAGAAAGCGAGCCACTTCGATTTGATTGGCATGTGTCGCTGCCATTAAAGGAGTACGTAAACGTAAATCACGCTGTTCAATATTTGCACCTTGCTTAAGGGCTTGAGTCACCCCAGAAAGATCCCCTTTTTCAGCAAGAGTCACCAACGACGATGAGTCTACTTGTGCAAATGATTTGGCCATTAATATCAGTGAAATACTAAGAATACCTAACATATAAGCTAACCACTTGGTCGTTAAACACCATTTTTTCATTGTGCTCCTCCTTTGTCGTCTATTTAATCTACTGAAAATATATGCTATTTAAAAATTAAATATTTAAATGTCAGGTATCTATAAAATGAATACATTGCTGAATTTTATTCTACTTAAGACCTTTATTACTGTGGCAGAAACCGGTAATTTCACCGTCGCTTCACAACATTTAAACTCAACTCAATCCACGCTAAGCCAGCAAATCCAACGCTTAGAGGCTTTGGTTGGACAGCCTTTATTTATCCGTGGTCATCGTATGCTCACACTGACGGAAACCGGCGAAGTACTTTTCAGTTATGCAAAGAAGATCATCGCTCTCAACGATATGTTTTTTATGAAAATCACGGGAAATGCGGTGATCCAAACGCTGCGCTTAGGTTTTCCGGAAGATTTTGCTTCAGGGCAAGTAACCCCGACTCTCGCCGCTTTTATGCATGAACACCCCAATATTCGTTTAGAGGTCACAAGTGGTCTTAGTCGCCAGTTATATCAACACTACCAGCAAGGAGCGCTTGATTTGATTATCGTTAAGCAGCGCAAGGGGGAATTTAAGAGTGATTATCGCTGGCCGGAGCCGTTATGTTGGCTAACGAGCGCCAATAATGAGTATTTAAATGCCGATTCTTTGCCTTTGATTGTTTTCCCTGAAAATGGCTTGTATCGTAACGATATGTTCCGCTTACTGGATATTGAACAGCGCCCTTGGCATATAACTTACACCTGTTCAAGCCTTGCAGGTATTCAAAGTGCCATTGCTGATGGGCTTGGGATCAGCTTACTGCCGTTACGCGCTAAGTTACCACAACATCGGATCCTGACGGAGCAAGAAGGTTTCCCCGCCGCCGAAGAGATGGAAATAGCGATGCATGTCCACGATAGTTCCGACTCGATTAAGGTGTTAGCAGAACGGTTGGCAAGACAGCTTGAACAACTTTGATAAAGAACATGATATGCAGAAACTCTTTGATCACCTAATCACGCTAGAAAAAAAGCTACATCATTATTCAAATAGAGATAATTTAGAATTTCTTGAAAATATTCTGCACCCAGCGTTTTTAGAATTTTGCCGCTCTGGTGTGAGCGCCGATAAAACAGAGACACTTTTAGCCCTCACCCAAGCTAATAATTTATTGGAAATTCACTCCGAAAATTTCCAATGTGCACAGATAGATGCGAATACAGTGCTCATCACCTATTTAAGTTTTCAACTTGATAATGAGATACGTATTAAACAAACACTACGTTCATCGATTTGGAGCAAAAATCATCACAACCAATGGCAGCTCCGTTTCCACCAAGGAACACCAAGCTCGTTATAAATGCTTTTTTGCTGCATCGTAAACGTCATTACGATTACACTTTCCTATGACATATAAACAAATTTCGTTTATTTACTCTATGCAATTTCATGGCTACTATTTTATTTGTTTATTGAAAATAATATCTAATAAATTTAAATAGTTAATGGAATAAATAAAAGGAAATTAAAATGAAAAGACACCCTATTCGGCCTAACTACGACCCCTATAATTGTAATAGTGGTATACCTCATATACCTGATACACACTGGGATCCACATTCAAAAGCATGGGAGTTCAATGATGTACAAGTTAATCATGACTTCATCCTGTCCACTCCCCATTAATTAAGACACTTCAAATTAGAGATTTCTAACTGTTTACGGTATGTC
>NZ_JAMPQL010000029.1:0-54954 GCF_028482435.1 Providencia sp. PROV119 | reverse complement strand
CCCTGTTTTTCCGCCATCTCCTGTTTGAGCGGGCTTAATATCAGGCTTTGGCATAGGGGGTGGCATAGGAATAGATAATGCCCCTTTCGATGCTAAGGGTTGATTTGGAGGTAGTTGTATAACGGTTGCCAGTTGTTTGCTCCATTTCACCTGCTTAAAGGCCTTTTTGGGTTCTTGAAATAGCCCTACGACTGTGTTTTTGATATTAATTATTCCCGTGGAGAGTGTAGACTGCTTTTGCTTTCCCTCTATTCCAGCGAAAGCTAATGCCGCTTTACTCTGAAAACAGCAAATAGGTTTAGAAAAATTGATATGCATAAATTCACCTGAGTTATTTTATTTATGTTTATTATCTAAATAAAATAACTATCAGATCTTTTATATAACGATGGTATTACTTATAGAGTAAGTTATTTTTTATATGATGACTGGCGCGTAAGATAGGCGTTAATACCGAAATAAAATAGAAGGTAGGTCGTTTTATACGACCCACTACCGACAATGGTTACTCTTCTTTTTCTTTCAATGGCAGGAGTGCACGAATGGCGAAACCGCCGCGTTCACTTTTATGGATTTCGATACTACCTTCATGGGCATCGACAATACGGCGGATAATTGCCAATCCTAGCCCTGTTCCCTTATTGCTACGGGCTTTTTCACCTTGCACAAAAGGTTGGAAGAGGCGTTGAATATCTTCTTCTTTGATACCTGCACCATCATCTTCCACTTGGAACCAAACCGAATCCTCATTTTTGCCACTGCTCACTTTGATCCAGCCGTTACCATAGCGATAAGCGTTAACAATCATATTGGTGATGGCGCGTTTAATGGCTAATGGATTCGCATTCACGATCAGACTACCCGGCTCCAGTGCCGTTTCAATTTCACCAGTCACGCTCGTTTCAGCGGTAACTGCCTCATTGAGGATGCTATTTAGGTCACAAAACTCCATATTCATTTCCTGACCCGTTTTCAGGTAGTCCATAAACTGACCAATAATCGCATCACACTCTTCAATATCCTTATTGATGGATTCTGCTAGGTAGCCATCTTCAGGGCTCATCATTTCCGTCGCCAATCGGATCCGTGTCAGTGGGGTACGTAAGTCATGACTGACCCCCGCCATTAAAATTGTCCGATCATTTTCAAGCGTCTTTATGCCCGCAGCCATATGATTAAAGGAGCGGATCGCGGCTCTTACCTCAGTTGCCCCTTTTTCTTGCATGGCGGGTAATATGACCCCTTTCCCCACTTGCCCTGCATGGTATTCAAGTTCAAGTAATGGCTTGTTTTGGTAACGAATATAGAGCCAGACCCCTGCAAAAATAGACAGGAAAATAGCTAAAGTATAACGGAATACTAACGAAAATTGGTTTTGCCCAATTTCAGTTAATGGCACACGCACCCAGATATCAGGCGCAAGATAGGAGGTCAACCAAAGAATAGGATATTCGCGGCCAAGCTCAAGACGCACTTGGGCTTCGCCACCAATATATTCCGACATGTTTTCGCTGAGAAAATCGTATTCTTTCGCCCAATTTAAGCCTTCTTCCATCGCGGCTGATTGAGCATAAAAGGTGATCCCCAACTCATTGTAGATTTTTTTACGTAATGCGGGAGAGACCCGTACTGTGGTTCCATCTTGCAGCACCATCCGCTCCGTCATTAATGTTCGCACTTCATAAGCCAACACTTTGTTGAATTGCTGCAAACTTGGCATAACAACAAAATTCAGCACCACCATATAGCTGGTGACAAGGCTGGCAAACAGTAATGCAACAAACAAAAATAACGAACGCGAAAATGTACTACGGCGAGAGAACCTCAGTCGCTTCATGCTTTACTACCGTCCGGCACAAATACATAGCCCAAGCCCCAGACTGTCTGAATGTAGCGAGGGTGAGCTGGATCTTCTTCAACCATACGACGTAAACGTGAAATTTGAACGTCAATTGAACGTTCCATCGCACTGTATTCACGGCCTCTCGCTAAGCTCATCAGCTTATCACGAGATAATGGTTCCCTTGGGTGCGAAACCAATACTTTAAGTACAGCAAACTCACCGCTCGTCAAAGGCATATTTTCTTCGCCTTGGAACATTTCACGGGTGCCTAGGTTCAGTTTAAACTTACCGAAGGTAATAATCGCATCATCCTGAGATGGTGCGCCTGGCAATTCATTTGCTTGGCGACGTAATACAGCACGAATACGTGCAAGTAATTCACGCGGGTTAAAAGGTTTAGGAATGTAATCGTCGGCGCCAATCTCTAAACCAACAATACGGTCAACCTCTTCACCTTTAGCCGTTACCATAATAATCGGTATTGGATTGTTTTGGCTGCGTAAACGACGACAAATTGACAGACCATCTTCACCTGGCAACATCAAATCTAAAACGATTAGATGAATCGACTCCCTCGTTAGGATCCTATCCATTTGTTCAGCATTCGCGGCACTACGTACCTGAAATCCTTGCTCTGTGAGGTAGCGTTCAAGCAAGGCACGCAAACGCATATCATCATCGACGACAAGAACTTTATAGCTTTCTTGCATTTTGTAGCCCTCAAGATGTGCAATCTATCGAAATTATTTTTAAAATAAGAATATACCCACCATGCTCCAAGCTGTATGGGTGTTACAAAGCGCTGCTATCTAAATCACAAAAATAGTCATGACGATAAAGTTTTACTTGCGCTTAATAACGGCATATCACCTGAATTATTTTGTGTATAAGTAAAATATAAGATAGTTAACGTCCTAATTTACCATCAACTTGAAATTTAATGAATAATTTTACGCCTTATAGGACTAGCGGTTTATAACTAATTTCTAACACTGTATAGGTTACCCGCCCCCCAGGTGTATTCACCGTAATTTCATCATCAACCTGCTTACCAACTAGCGCGCGAGCAACTGGAGAATCAATAGAAATCCAATTTTTGGATGGATTAAACTCATCGGCACCGACCAATCGGAATATTCTGATATTTTCATTATCGTCTTCTAATTTCACCCATGCGCCAAAAAAGACTCGCCCTTCTTGCCGTGGGTCTGGTTCGACAATTCTTAGTTGATCCAATCTTTTAGATAAAAAGCGTACTCGACGATCAATCTCTCGCAAACGCTTTTTACCATAAATATATTCCGCATTTTCTGAACGATCACCTTGAGCCGCAGCTTCAGAAACCGACTGAGTGACTCTTGGGCGCTCCTCTTTCCAAAGATATTTAAGTTCTTTGTCTAGCGCATCCCAACCTTCGCGTGTGATTAAGAGACTCTTATTCATAACCTTCATAAATCAGTAAGCAAGTTAGATAATTATAAATTATATACAGAATTAATCTTTAACTTTAGCAAAGTTCACCCTAGAAATTCTGCTTCTGTGCAAGTATAACAGTGCCATAAATTTTTTAACCATTCTTTGACTAGGTATTAAAAAGCGACATGAATGAAACTCTAAGCCAAATAATCGCGGGAGAGCTACAAGTTCAACCGAAACAGGTATTTTCTGCTATCACCTTGTTAGATGAAGGGAATACGGTTCCTTTTATTGCTCGTTATCGTAAGGAAGTCACAGGAGGCCTTGATGATACTCAGCTTCGCCAATTAGAGAACCGTTTAGGCTATTTACGAGAGTTAAATGAACGCAAGCAAACCATCCTCAAGTCAATCGAAGAACAAGACAAACTCACTCCCGAACTCGCCGCTGCTATCAATAACACCTTAAATAAAACCGAGCTTGAAGACCTCTACTTGCCCTTTAAGCCCAAACGCCGCACTCGTGGGCAAATTGCTATCGAAGCAGGCCTAGAGCCGTTAGCAGACACATTGTGGAATGACCCCACTCAATCCCCCGATGATGTCGCTCAATCCTTTGTCAATGCCGAAAATGGCGTGGCAGATACGAAAGCGGCTCTCGATGGCGCTCGTTATATCTTAATGGAGCGTTTCGCCGAAGATGCAGCATTATTAGCTAAAGTTCGCGACTATTTACTGAAAAATGCCCATTTGGTTTCCAAAGTTATCGATGGCAAACAAACCGAAGGCGCTAAATTTAGTGACTACTTTGATCACCAAGAACCTGTTTCTTCCGTTCCGTCGCATCGCGCATTAGCCATGTTCCGTGGTCGTAATGAAGGTATTTTACAGTTATCACTAAACTGTGACCCGCAATTTGAAGAGCCACCAAAAGAAAGTTACTGTGAAGAGATCATTACTCGTCACCTTGATGTTCGATTGAATAATGCACCAGCAGACCAATGGCGTAAAGCGGTTATTAGCTGGACATGGCGCGTCAAAGTATTGCTACATCTCGAAACTGAGATTATGAGCTCACTGCGCGAAAAAGCAGAAGAAGAAGCAATCAATGTGTTTGCGCGTAATCTCAGTGACTTATTGATGGCGGCACCAGCCGGTATGCGAGCGACTATGGGGTTAGATCCGGGTCTACGGACAGGGGTGAAAGTCGCGGTGGTGGATGCGACAGGTAAACTTATCGCAACGGATACTATCTATCCACACACAGGTCAAGCGGCTAAAGCGGCGGCTAGCGTTGCGGCCTTATGTCAAAAACACCAAGTCGAGTTAGTCGCTATCGGTAACGGAACGGCTTCAAGAGAGACTGAGCGCTTCTTTGCTGACGTGCAAAAACAGTACCCCGAAGTCACAGCACAGAAAGTGATTGTGAGTGAAGCGGGGGCCTCCGTTTACTCGGCATCAGAGCTGGCCGCTCAAGAATTCCCTGATCTTGATGTGTCACTGCGCGGAGCCGTGTCTATCGCACGCCGCTTACAAGACCCCCTCGCCGAATTAGTGAAAATCGACCCGAAATCGATTGGTGTTGGTCAATATCAACACGATGTGAGCCAAACTCAATTGGCTCGTAAACTCGATGCCGTGGTCGAGGACTGTGTAAACTCTGTCGGCGTTGACTTGAATACCGCTTCTGTTGCCTTGCTAACCCGCGTTGCAGGTCTAAGCAAAATGATCGCGCAAAACGTGGTAAATTGGCGCGATGAGAATGGCCGTTTTGCAGATAGAAAACAGCTTCTAAAAGTCACTCGCTTAGGGCCAAAAGCCTTTGAACAGTGTGCGGGCTTCTTACGGATCACCAACGGCGATAACCCACTTGATGCTTCTGGCGTTCACCCAGAGGCTTATCCCGTTGTTGAAAAGATCCTCGAAACTGTTCGCCAGCCCCTTAAAGAGATTATGGGCAACTCCTCTGTTTTAAATAGCTTAAGCCCTCGCGACTTCACAACAGAGCAGTTTGGGGTTCCTACTGTTACCGATATTATCAAAGAGCTGGACAAACCGGGCCGCGACCCACGCCCTGAGTTTAAAACGGCGACCTTTGCCGAAGGCATTGAAACCATGAATGACTTAGTCGCAGGCATGATTTTGGAAGGTTCGGTGACTAACGTCACTAATTTCGGCGCTTTCGTTGATATTGGTGTGCATCAAGATGGCTTAGTGCATATTTCATCGCTGTCTAACAGCTATGTTGAAGACCCACATAAAGTGGTTAAAGCAGGTGATATCGTTAAAGTAAAAGTGATGGATGTTGATATCCCTCGCAAACGTATCGCCTTATCGATGCGCCTTGATGAACAACCCGGCGATACCAATAGCGCCCCACGCCGCCATAATGACCAGCAAGAGAGAAACTCACGTAAACCGCAATCTGCACAACGTGACATGTCACGGAAAAACCAAGCCGCCACTGGAAACAGTGCGATGAGTGATGCCCTCGCTGCCGCATTCGGTAAAAAACGCTAATCCCTCAACCTCTACAATCCGATTTCTCTTTGATTGTAGAGGTTTTTACTCACGCCCAAGCTATTTCGCCCCGTGAATAATTAACAAAACAAATACATTAATCGATTTTAATTTACTCTATAAATTTATTGGGTTTCGCCTTGGTGCGCGGCAAACTCAATGCTTAGTTGATCCACATCAATTAAATTTGACGAAAAAAGAGGCTAAATATAACGAATAGTTGATGATTATTATTATCATTATTGATTAGATTTTTTTCTGTTTATGCTGACTTTTTACTTGTATCTCTCTTAATAACAATCATCAGTATTATTACCTATGACTAATGGAAGGCGATATGTCACTACTTCCTCAACACAGCTACAAAATACTCGGTTTTTCACCGCAGATAAGCCCCGCTTACCGACAAAAACTGCTCTCGCTTGGTTTATTACCGGGTTCCATTTTTAAAGTAGTACGTTTTGCTCCTTTAGGAGACCCAATACAAATCGAAACGCATCGAGTTAGTCTTGTACTACGAAAAAAAGATCTCGCCTTACTCAACCTTGATGAAGCCACGCCGACTTAATATCAGGTGTTGTTATACCACGTTACTATTTTGTATTTTTATTATCGGTAAACACTATGAAACCATTAACCATCGGCCTCATTGGCAATCCAAATGCAGGTAAGACAACGCTATTTAACCAATTAACTGGCTCTCGCCAACGGGTTGGTAACTGGGCTGGTGTCACCGTCGAAAGGAAAGTTGGGCGTTTTAATACGGCTGAGCATCATATTGAATTAGTTGACTTGCCCGGTACTTATTCGCTAACCACCATTTCAGAACAGACATCTCTCGATGAGCAAATCGCCTGCTATTTTATTTTAAGCGGCGAAGCCGATATGCTGATTAACGTCGTCGATGCCTCTAATTTAGAGCGCAACCTCTACCTCACTTTGCAATTAGTGGAGTTGGGGGTGCCTTGCATCATCGCACTTAACATGTTGGATATTGCACAAAGCCAACACATTGAGATTGATGTTGAAAAACTGCAACAGCAGTTGGGTTGCCCTGTCATTCCGTTGGTTTCAACCCGTGCTACAGGGATTGATAAACTCAAACAAGCGATTGATAAACACCCTCAGAACAATATGACAGCGCTGGTTGAATATCCGGCGGCCTTATTACAAGAGGTGGATTCACTCTCTGAGCAGATCTCGGCGCAGCAATTTAGTCAGCAACAACGTCGTTGGTTAGCATTGCAGATACTCGAAGGCGATATTTATAGCCGCCAGCGCGCGAATATTACAGAAGCGCAATTGCAGGCCACTCAACAGCACTTAAAAGCTAGCTTAAATGAAGAGCCTGAACTGTTAATTGCCGATGCCCGCTACCAATCCATTGCTGCGATTTGTGAGAAATCCATCAATAACAGTGCCGCGGAACCCAACAAATTAACGCAATCCCTTGATAGACTCATCCTTAACCGCTGGCTTGGCGTTCCGATTTTTTTATTTGTCATGTACTTAATGTTCGTCTTGGCAATTAATATTGGTGGCGCTTTGCAGCCGTTCTTTGAAGGTGCCTCAGAAGCCATCTTTATCCATGGTATTCAGTGGGTAGGGGCGTATTTCAGTTTCCCTGATTGGCTCACCGTCTTCCTTGCACAAGGTATTGGTGGCGGTATCAATACCGTACTCCCTCTCGTACCGCAAATTGGTATGATGTACCTGTTTTTATCTGTCTTAGAAGACTCGGGCTATATGGCACGAGCCGCCTTTGTGATGGATAGATTAATGCAGGCCTTGGGCTTACCGGGTAAATCCTTCGTGCCATTAATTGTGGGTTTTGGTTGCAATGTTCCCGCCATTATGGGCGCACGTACGTTGGATGCACCTCGTGAGCGCCTCATTACCGTATTAATGGCTCCATTTATGTCTTGTGGTGCACGGCTCGCTATCTTCGCGGTATTCGCCTCCGCGTTTTTTGGGAAAAGTGGCGCAAGTATTGTTTTTTCACTCTATATCCTCGGAATTGTTGTCGCTATCTTAACGGGTTTGCTACTGAAACATACCTTAATGCGTGGTGAAGCTTCTCCCTTTGTGATGGAACTCCCGGTGTATCATGTGCCCCACCTAAAAACACTGTTGATCCAAACTTGGCAGCGCCTAAAAGGCTTTGTGATCCGTGCTGGTAAAGTTATCGTGGTTGCCAGTATGTTTATCGGCGCTTTAAATAGTTTTTCCCTTTCAGGAAAACCTGTCGATAATATTAATGACTCCGCTCTTGCTTCCGTCAGTAAAGTGATTACCCCTGTTTTACAGCCTATCGGAGTGCATACCGATAACTGGCAAGCCACTGTTGGTTTGATTACTGGTGCGATGGCAAAAGAAGTTGTTGTAGGAACATTAAACACCCTCTACACCGCGGAAAATATCACAGCCGAGCCATTCGATGCCCAATCCTTTGATTTACTCGATGAGTTGGGGGATGCAGTCGCAGAAACTTGGGATAGTTTGAAAGAGACCTTTACCCTAAGTGCACTTTCTAATCCAATCGAGGCAAGTAAAGGCGATGGTGAAATGGCTTCTGGATCCATGGGCACCATGGCAGCCAAATTTGGTTCCGATATTGCCGCATACAGCTACCTTATTTTTGTCTTGCTGTATGTCCCTTGTGTTTCGGTCATGGGGGCTATCGCTCGTGAAACCAATAAAAGCTGGATGGCATTCTCCATTTTATGGGGGCTGAATGTGGCTTATAGCCTTGCGGCTCTGTTCTACCAAGCTGCAACTTTTAGCCAGCACCCGCAAAGCAGCTTAATTATTATTGTTGCAGTTATCATATTTAATCTTGTGCTGTTTACCTTATTGCGCCGAGCACGGAGCAGAGTAACACTGAATCTGGCAAATCAAACCGCCAAATCCTGTTCCGACTGCTCAGGCAAAGCCTGCCACTAACGGGGAATAACGATGGTCAGCTTGTTACAAATCAGGGATTTCATTGCACTGTATGGGCAAGCTGACCTCGACTTACTCAGCCAACGACTCCATGCCCCTAAATCACTTATCCAAGCGATGCTCGATAAATTAGTCGCAATGAACAAAATCGAAAAAGTCGATATAACAGCCTGTTTAACCGGAACAAGCTGTAAAGGATGCCCCGAAAGCAGTAATTGCTCACACCCTTTATATAAAATAAAGTCACCCCCGCTCTGTGAGTGACTTACGCGACCTCGACAATGTCTCTTTTTTAAAGTTTTAATCAAATTACTCACTAAAATACATGACTTCATTCAGGTTAAAAGAGGAAGTATGTATGACAAGATTTGATAAAAGCCTATTTTTAAATAATACGCTTAATTACCTTCGTCAATTCGGCTATCAAGCAATCCCATCAGAAGTGAAATATAATTTAACCAAAGGCCTTACCGCTTATTTCCTCGTTACCTCAGTGAAAAATAGTGGTAACAGTTACATCAGCTTGTTATCGCGAGCGCAAGATTATCTTAATCGTACTCACTTAACTTCAAATAAAACCGATATCTCCCATGAATTACTCACAACAAGTATCAAAAAAGTACTTGATATCCAAAAACCCTTAGATGTGATTAAACGCTATCAAGACTATCATGCCAGCTCTAGCAAAATTGATCGCCGAGGTTTAGGCGTCAAACAATCACTCGCAACCCACCAAAAAGCAGATGTTGAAAGCAGCCAACATTTCAAAAAATATAGTGACAGCGTTCATCAATTAGCTGAACAATATTTTAATGCACTGAAAAATAAAGCACTTAAAAACGTTGATGAGCTCGACCCCTCATTAAATAAGGTTTTATTTAAAAAATTACTCAGCAGATACCCCAATAATTTATCAAAACTCATTACCAAATCCGATAAAAGCCTAATAGAGGCCTGCTTTAATACCGCTGCGGAACAAATGCGTTGCCCCAAGTTAAAGCAATATGACCAATTTATGGCAAAAAATGGATTTATCACAGCGAGTGAAACTGAGCTTAGCTATTTTTTTCAAATAAAAACGCCTGTTGAAATTAAACTAGGGTTACGTGAAGACGCCCGGCAGGCTGAAACAGGCAATAAAGAGACAGGGATACAAATTTTTGCCGGTAAAGATACATTAGCGGCCTATATCCGTAAAAATCCAGCGGATGATGTCACAACTTTCACCCTCTTTGACCCTAATGTCGGTGTTGAAAAATTCTATAGTATTGACGCCTTTCTTACGACGCTGATTAGCAAAGCTACGGCTTATAACCTTGAAAATGGCTATTCTGACAAAACATTGAAATACAAAAAGTTTTATTACCACCGACCACCCACCGCCGACCAAGAACAAACGGCAACCCATCGTGCAAACCTTTTGGCGCCGTCCGCGCCACCACTCCCTTTTGAGCCTTCCGCCCCACCCGAGGCGTTGATGGCAGAAGACACGGTTGACTCTACCAGCTCTGCCGTTCCTCCATCTTATGGCGAACTATTTCTAGGGGATAAATCCCCTTTAGCGCTCCATGACGCACATCTTTCTGGGCAGCACAACGCACCAGCTCCCCCTTATGCCCTATTTTCGCCTACCCAGCAACGTTAGTTTTATCATTTTACTCAGTGGCTTATTGCCACTGAGCTAATAGGTCACTCTTCCAATCGTGCCAGAAAGTCCAGTAAATATTCACAAAATTCATCTGGATGGGAAATGAAGGGTGCATGGGCGCTATGGCGCATCACAACAGAAGGTGAATTAGGATAACGTTCATCAAGTAATGTCGCGACTTTACGTGGCACCAAACCATCTAAGTAACCATAAAGACGTAAAAATGGCACGGTGAGAGCTTTAAGCTCCTCACGTAAATCTGTAATACGTAAAATTTCTAGCCCTGCATTTAGAATTTCCACTTTTGGCATAGGCTGCTCGAGCACCACAGATTTTAGCAATTTAGCATCTTGACGAGCGCTTTCAGTGCCTAACGTCTGCAATGCTAAAAAACGTTCGACTGTGCGCTGAAAATCTGTCGATAGTTGCTGTTCAAACCCAAGTAGCACCGTTGATTTTATCCCCGGCCAGCTCCCCTCATGGGCTTGAAAACAAGGTGATGAAGCAACCGTAATCAATCCTTTTACCTGCTGAGGATGGCTAAGTGCAATATGACTGGCGATTAATCCCCCCAGTGACCACCCGAGCCAAATAGCCTCTTTAGGCGCCTGCTGCCATAAAGTATCAGCCATCGCGGCTAAATTCATCGCATCAAACCCTTGGCTACGACCATAGCCAGGCATGTCAACTAAATGCAAACGAAAATGCGGTGAGATTCGCGGAATAATGGAACGCCACACTTCGGCATTCAGCCCCCATCCGTGCAGCAACACAAGATCTTGAGAACCTTCACCGATTGTCTCCCAGTACAACTGCGTCATGGTTACACTCTCTTTTTTCACAGGAATATGCTTATGCTAACAATGCAAGGTGCCTGTTGGCTATGCCAGCAGCCATTAAAATTAGTGGATCACGGGATTTGTGCGTTCTGCATAAAGCGCATCCCAACCATGTCAAATGTCTGCCATCGGTGCGCACTACCAGCCGAACAAGGCCACATCCTATGTGGTCGCTGCTTAATTCAGCCGCCTGCGTGGCATCGGTTAATCGCTGTTAGCCCCTATCAAGCCCCTTTACGTAAATTAATCCATCGTTATAAGTTTAACCCACAGCCTCAATTAGCTTTCACGCTTGCTAAAGTGTACGCATTACATTGGCTTAATGGTTATCGCCAGCAGCTTTGGCCTAAGCCTGATAGGCTTTTGACAATCCCTTCACACCCTAAGCGGCTATGGTTACGTGAATTTGACCACATTGCTTTTATCGGTGAATATTTAGCCAAGTGGTTAAATATTGCCTATTCACGAAATTCATTATTGCGCACTCGTGATACACTGGCTCAGATAACATTAAAACGTAAACACCGCCACAGCAATCTTAATGGCGCATTTACCCTAACAACCCCTGTCATAGGGCAGCACGTCGCTATTTTTGATGATGTGCTGACGACAGGCGCGACGATGCAAGCCGCGGCACAATTGCTGATTTGTGCGGGTGTAGAGACAGTACAGGCTTGGTCACTCTGTCGCACCTTGTAGGAATGGGGCAAATGGGCGTATTATAACCAACTAAAGCGGTCAACTATTATTGAGCAAATGATTATGATTAATATTACTGAAGCAGCACAGGCTCATTTTGCCAAATTACTGGAAAACCAAGAGCCAGGCACCCAAATTCGCGTGTTTGTCATCAACCCAGGCACACCTTCTGCTGAATGTGGCGTTTCCTACTGCCCACCGGACGCTGTTGAAGCAACAGACCAAGAATTGAAATTTGAGCGCCTATCCGCTTATGTTGATGAGATCAGCGCACCATTCTTAGAAGACGCAGAAATTGATTTCGTGACAGATCAGTTGGGTTCACAACTGACGCTCAAAGCGCCTAACGCAAAAATGCGCAAAGTCTCTGATGACGCACCTCTTATCGAACGTGTTGAGTATGTTTTACAATCACAAATTAACCCACAACTTGCAAGCCATGGCGGTCGTGTCTCACTGATGGAGATCACTGATGACGGCTTTGCTATTTTACAGTTTGGTGGCGGTTGTAACGGCTGTTCAATGGTCGATGTCACATTAAAAGAAGGGATTGAAAAAGAACTTCTCAAAATGTTTGAAGGCGAGCTAAAAGGTGTTAAAGATCTTACTGAGCACCAACGTGGTGAGCATTCGTTCTACTAATTGTTCACCTAAACTTGCTAATCTGACGGCGCCCGTATCTTATTGCGGGTGTCTTTTATTATTTCATCACCTTTATAATTCGGTATTTTATGGAACAATTTGAGACGCTAACGCCTGCACAGGCATACCAACATTGGGTTGATGGCACCGCGATATTAGTGGATGTTCGTGACCCACAAAGCTTCCGTGCGGGGCACGCAAGTGGCGCCTATCATTTGACCAATGAAACACTGAGCGCATTTTTAGCACAAACAGACTATGAGCAGACCATCATGGTGATGTGTTATCACGGTCATAGCAGCCAAGGAGCTGCACAGTACTTAATTAATATTGGCTTCGAATCCGTCTACAGTATCAATGGTGGTTTTGAGGCTTGGTTGAGGGAATATCCACAAGCCGTTACGGCTCTCTAAGCGAGAAAATCCATTCATGATCCATGTTGTTTCATTCACAAATCCCAGAATGGCCCAGGCTTTTGTCGATTATATGGCAAGCCAACATATCGAATTAAAAGTCCATCCTGTTCCAGAGCAGCAGCAAATAGAGCTTTGGCTTCAAGATGAGCAATATCTCGCAAAAGTACAGCAAGAGCTTAACCTTTTTTTGCAAGATCCATCAAACCCCCGTTATACCGAAGCAAGCTGGAAAATAGGTAACACCCAAACCGCGTTTAAATATCGCAACACTTTGACCTTGGCTAATCTCAAAGCACAATCAGGTCCTTTAACCATCGCCGTCATACTGATCTGTGCTGGCGTTTATTTTTGGTTAGCCATAACCCAGCACCTTGATGTGCTACGTTATCTTGCATGGCCACGGGAAGGGCAGCAATTTGAACTTTGGCGGTGGTTTAGCCCTGCATTCGTTCAATTTTCCCTATCTCAGCTCATTTTTAACCTCGTTTTGTGGTGGTATTTAGCTAGCCAAGTTGAACGTAGGCTAGGTTCCGGTAAATTACTAACGATCTTTTTAGTATCTGCCTTATTCTGTAATTGGGGGCAATCGCTGTATAGTGCATCTAATTTTGGTGGACTATCTGGGGTTGTCTACGCGCTGATCAGCTACGTTTGGCTAATGGGTGAACGTCAACCCGAAAAAGAGGTCAGTGCTCCGAGAGGGTTAATCATTCTAGTTGTTGTTTGGCTCGTGTTAGGTAACTTAGAAATTTTAGGTCCTGATATCGCAAATGCCTCACATATATCGGGGTTAATTATCGGATTATTGATGGGAATATGGGATAATCGACATACTTTTACATCCCATCGCTCCAGATAGAACATACATATTTAGTTAGAGGCTAACACCGTGAAACAGACCCAGAGACATGATGCAATCATCGAACTCGTTCGCCTTCAGGGCTATGTGAGCACTGAAGAGCTTGTTGAGCATTTCGAGGTTAGCCCTCAGACGATCCGTCGTGACCTCAACGACCTCGCAGAACAAAATAGGATCCAGCGCCACCATGGTGGTGCAGCCCTGCCTTCTAGCTCGGTTAATGCGGCCTATCACGACCGTAAAATCATGTGGTCAAATGAAAAAGCTCGCATTGCTCAACGCGTTGCCAGCCAGATCCCTGATGGTGCAACCTTATTTATCGATATCGGTACAACCCCTGAAGCCGTGGCTCATGCACTGGTGAATCATAAAAATCTACGGGTCGTGACCAACAACCTAAACGTCGCCACACTGCTAATGCCAAAAGAAGACTTCCGCTTGATCCTCGCGGGTGGCGAAGTACGCTCACGCGATGGCGGCATTGTTGGTGAGGCAACTCTGGATTTTATCTCACAATTTAGGCTGGATTACGGTATCTTAGGGATCAGCGGCATTGATATGGATGGTTCACTACTTGAGTTTGATTATCACGAAGTGCGCACCAAACGCGCAATTATCGAAAACTCACGTTGTGTGATGCTAGTCACTGACCACTCAAAATTTGGTCGTAATGCCATGGTCAACCTCGGCAATATGAATCTGATCGATCATTTATTTACCGACAAGCTACCACCTGAAAGCATTCAAAAAGTGATTGAACAGCACAATGTACAACTCGAGCTGTGCTAATACTTTAATCTAGATGGTAGTATCGGCTACCATCTTTCCTTTCCTGCCAAACTTAACCTTTTCGTTAACCCTCCCGATAACGCTCTCAATGACATTCTT
Source organism: Providencia sp. PROV119 (assembly GCF_028482435.1). Taxonomy (NCBI): domain Bacteria; kingdom Pseudomonadati; phylum Pseudomonadota; class Gammaproteobacteria; order Enterobacterales; family Morganellaceae; genus Providencia; species Providencia sp. PROV119. The sequence continues at coordinate 40,242 of NZ_JAMPQL010000029.1, read as the reverse complement.
TCGTTAATGTTCGAACATTTTCACTTTGTAAAAATAGTCACAGTATATGTGTGGTTATTGAAAATAATTTGTTACCTTTATCACGAGTTGTTGTTTTTTGTTGGTTAACAGTTGGCATATTAATCGATTTTGATTACAATCAAATGAGCGAAAACGAACATTATAGAAAACGTTTCGAACATCTCAGGGGGATGCATGGAAACTAAAGACTTGATTGTAATCGGCGGCGGTATAAACGGCGCTGGTATCGCGGCAGATGCCGCTGGCCGTGGATTATCTGTATTGCTGCTTGAAGCTCAAGACTTAGCAAGTGCGACATCATCTGCGAGTTCAAAACTGATCCACGGTGGTTTACGTTATCTTGAGCATTATGAATTTCGCCTTGTGAGTGAAGCACTTGCTGAACGCGAGGTGTTATTAAAACTTGCGCCACACATTGCGTTTCCAATGCGCTTCCGTCTGCCGCACCAACCTCACTTACGCCCAGCTTGGATGATCCGTATTGGCTTGTTCCTGTATGATCACTTGGGTAAACGTACCAGCTTGCCCGGCAGTAAAGGGTTAAAATTTGGTCAAAATTCCGTCCTTAAGCCTGAACTTAACAAAGGTTTCGAATATTCAGACTGTTGGGTCGATGATGCGCGTTTGGTTGTATTAAACGCTCAAGAAGTGGTACGTAAAAATGGTGAGGTTCGCACACGTACAAAAGTCACTCGAGCCTATCGTGAAGATGGCTTATGGGTAGTTGAAGCAGAAGACCTGCGCACTGGTGAAAAAGAAACTTGGAAGGCGAAAGGTTTAGTTAACGCTACTGGCCCATGGGTAAAAGAGTTCTTTGACGATGGTTTGAAACTCAAATCACCTTATGGCATTCGTCTTATCAAAGGTAGCCATATTGTTGTGCCTCGCGCTCATGATGAGCCACAAGCTTATATTTTACAAAATGAAGACAACCGTATTGTGTTTGTGATCCCTTGGATGGATGAATTTTCCATTATCGGCACCACCGATGTCGAATACAAAGGCGATCCAAAAAATGTTCGTATTGATGACAATGAAGTGAACTACTTACTAAAAGTCTATAACGATCATTTCAAAAAACAGTTGAGCAAAGCGGATATTGTTTGGGATTACTCAGGGGTTCGTCCATTATGTGACGATGAGTCTGATTCACCACAAGCCATTACACGTGACTACACACTCGATATTCACGATGAAAATGGCAAAGCACCGCTGCTGTCTGTTTTCGGCGGTAAATTAACCACTTATCGTAAACTCGCAGAAGCGGCTGTCGGTAAACTTGCGCCTTACTACCCAAATGCAGGTGCAGCATGGACTAAAAATGGTGTGCTGCCTGGCGGTGACATTGAAGGTTGTGATCGTGATGGTTATGCACGCTTACTACGTCAACGTTACAATTGGCTACCAGAAGGCCTTGCTCTACGTTTTGCAAGAACATACGGCAGTCAAAGCAAGTTGATCCTCGAAGGTGCTAACTCACTCAGCGATCTTGGTGAAGCATTCGGTCATAACGTCTATGAAGCAGAGCTACGTTACTTAGTCGAACATGAGTGGGTTACTGAATTAGATGACGCTATCTGGCGTCGTACCAAATTGGGCATGTGGCTGAACGAAAGTGAAAAACAGCGCATCGCACAATGGTTGGCAGAGCATGTGAACGTCGCTCAACCAGCCACAGTTTAGTTGTAAAAATCTCGTTGGCAATGCACCAAAAGCCAGTCGGTTTATCATCGACTGGCTTTTCTTTTGGAATTTATACTGACCCATAGAGCACAATACCTACTACTTTATCAGTTGCCTAAACGCATAGAGTTTGATTAAATAATCAAATCACTCTTTCTTCCACCTAGCTAAAGGTATTCCCCGACGATGATTTGAGATCTGCCAGAAAATGCTTACAGATACCCAACACGGTATTTCTTTTTCTGTTTTTGGCAGACAATGGTCATCAATCGTCTCATTTCTTGAAAGATAGCACGCTGTTGTCTGCCCCCTGCTCTCAGGAGGTACACATGACTGTTGCTTGTCATTTTTCACAACTTAATATCGAATTTCACCAAACAGCGCTTTTTCCCCCCTTAAATGGCTCCTTGATATGCCAAAAAAATGCGTTAATTGGCAACAATGGCAAAGGAAAGTCTGTATTAATGCGGCTACTTGCTCAACAAATGCAACCAACCTCAGGCTACGTTAGTTGGGCGATGCCTTTTATGCACGTTGACCAGCTCACACGCTTAGAAGGAGATACCATCGCAGACGCTTTAGGTGTTAGCCCCTTGGTCGATGCATTTACAAGAGTCGATTCGGGTAATGCGACTATGGAGGACTTAGAGCTATTGGAAGATAAATGGCACTTACCTGCCATTTGGCAGAGCTTATTGGACTCAGCCAAATTACCCGTGATGATAGATGCTCCAATTAATCACTTAAGTGGTGGTGAGCGAACTCGTCTTGCATTATGTCGAGCCTTCTTACATAAAGACCATTTTCTGTTATTAGATGAACCCGATAATCACCTTGACCATGAGGGTCGCCAGTGGCTAAGCAATAAATTGGCAGAACATAAAGCAGGCTCTTTGGTTATTACTCATAACCGAGCTTTACTGGCTCATATGCAAATGATTTTTGAGTTAACCGATAAAGGGCTACATGAATATGGCGGCAACTATGCCCTTTATGAAGAACAAAAACATTTTGCTATGGCAGCCATTGAGGCCAAAACCGAACGGCTAGACAACCAAATCCGCCAAGAAAAACGCCAACAACACGCCACGTTGCAAAAAGCAGAGCAACGACGCAAACAAGGCGAAAAAGTTCGTTATAGTGGCTCTCAGTCCTTATTGCTACTGGATATGCAAACCAATCGTGCGCAAAAAAGACAATCTAACGTGGCTGAACGCCATCAGCGTGTTATGAACGATTTACAAGGCCAATTACAGGACGTACAAGACAAACAGATCCATAATAAACAACAGAAAATGACGTTAAATTACCAGCCAGATGGTCGTCAGGTCACGATTTTTGCCTCTCAGCTACAACTGCCTTATGGCTACACGGAGCCTGTTTCTTTCACTGCCTATACAGGAGAACATTGGCACATTAAAGGCCGTAATGGCAGCGGTAAATCAACATTGTTAAAAACCCTTGCGGGGATGATTACTGCGGTATCCGGAGAATACCGAATTAACCCTGCATTTTGTTATCTCGATCAACATCTCAATTTATTGGATAAAACACTCCCCGTCGCGGAAGCGCTACAACGCTATCAACCTGCATTTACCGTTGAACAATGGCGCACCCAATTGGGTATGCTCAGGATCCGAGGGGATAAGTCACTCCAACCACTTAGCCAACTTAGCGGTGGTGAACAACTAAAAGCGACGCTATTAGCGCTAACCCATAGCCCAACCCCCCCTGCGGTATTGTTACTGGATGAACCTGATAACCACCTTGATTTAGATTCAAAAACACTATTGGAAGGATTACTCAGCGACTACAAAGGCACGCTTTTTTTGGTGTCGCATGATGAGACTTTTGTCGAACAATGTGGGATGACCAATGAATTAGTGCTGGCAAATTAACCTTTTTATGCCATTGGCTGCCTACTGGCAGCCAACGAGCGACTAGTGAATAAACGTCTGCTTGACTCTATCTGACATCAAAACATAGGGGATCCAGATAAAGCAGTAGAAACAGCTATTTACCACATTAATAATGTAGCTATACTCAATTTCAATGCCAAAAATATTTGGGAAAACAAAGCGCGAAACAACAACCATCACGGTATAAAATAGCATCGAGATAATAAATAAAGGTTTCGCGATTTTTAGGCCTTTGAAGGCTGCGATAACGTTCCACGCCAACAAGACTATCAATATACCTTGGGCCATTTGTAGCATATAAAAAGCGTTTGAAAACCCATCGACATAAAAATCAGATTGCTCATTCGTCACAAGGTGCCAAGCTGATTTAACTTGCAGGATATCTAAGTACATCATGATGATAGTCTGATAAAGCATATAAAACAGACCCAGCATAGGTAAAATAAGCCATCCTCTAATGCCTTGTAGTGGTGTTTTTTGAGGGCCCGTTAAGACTGCGGGTGTGTTGACATCCATCTGATTAATAACCTTATTCTTGTGACTTAATACAGCGTTCTAAATATGCTTTCAATACGTGTGCCTGATTATGCACCTTATCTTTAGCACTATACAGCAAGGTGAGATTGCCCAGCTTCGCTTTCTCTACAAGAGGCATCCAAGCCGCTGAATGATGACTTAATTCTTGATGATAGTCTTCAACAAATTTATCGAATTGGTCAGGATGTTGATGAAACCATTTACGTAACTCATTGGATGGCGCAACGTCTTTATTCCATTCATCATAATCGAGCGCGACTTTTTTTATCCCTCTTGGCCATAACCTATCAACCAATACACGGTATCCATCTTCAGACGAAACGGCATCATAGACTCTTTTACAGTAAATCATGCACCCTCACATTTGCGATATTCAGTATCGCTATTACTTAATTAACAAACGTATTTTTTACCCTGACAGAAACTAAGAAATATAAGCCCCAAATAAAGAGGCGTATCCCACTACCGACAATATCTACAATATCTTCATCCTCTGCTGATATTGAGAATAATGAACTCAATAAAACGACACTTGCTATGGATAGTATGAAGTCACTCGCGTAAAAGAGAATAATGACTTTAATCACCAATTTTTTCTTATAAATAAAGAGATAACATACGAATAACAATAAACCATAAATCAATGCACTCGAGAGTAAGTTAAAATATATGAACTCCCTAGCCATTGGAATAAATGATAATGACGTAGGGTCAGTCATCTTCTCCAAACCTTCTAGCTGCTCTGGAAGGTCTTTCAATAAAGTATAAGGAGTGATAATTAGCGTAAGAAATAATCCTAACATAGGGATTAGTAGCCATCCCCCAAAACCGACGGGTTCAGAAGAAAGAGGCTCATTTTCAACCGTTACTGATGGGCAATCCGTTTTTTGATCTGAACCCTCATTAATTTTACTTGAGGAGAGATGTTCTTCAGATTGGTTCATGGCTAGCTCCTTGCTTTTTAGTTTAACCTCAATGCAAATAGTTAACTTAAATGGAAAATTTATTTTATATAAATCTAACGCTTTTCGATTAAAATATCACCTTTGAATTAAAAATTATCAAAGCCAAAATACGAAAAATATCAAAATAACCTCATATTTTTTGTCCATAAAAATAATAATCCCGATAAGGCCTACTCTATGCCAAAAATAACCGCCCAGCTGTCTCTACCTCCCCATTATCAGACGAATGACTTTTTCGCCTTTCATTTAAGAGATCAACATAATATTGCCGAAATTGTTGAAGGTAATTTATTGCGCAAAGGTATATTGTGGGCGCACTCTCCAGCTCAATTACTTATTGAGATTGATAAAGACAAGGCACACATTACCCTTGATATTGATAACGCTAAAAATCGGCCCAGCGAATACGATGTTGTTGAACTAGGGAAACATATGCTCGGTTTACGGCAAGCCGTCGAACAGTTTGAAGCGGAATATTTATCACATCCCATTATCGGTAAGCTGATTAAGCAACAACAAGGTTTACGAATATATCAATCTTCAAGCCCATTTGAAGCATTAGTGTGGGCGATTATTGGCCAACAAATCAGCGTAACAGCCGCGATTGCAATACGTCGTCGCTTTATTCAAGCCACTGGTTCAAAACACTCATCGGGCATTTGGTGTTTTCCAGATGCACAGCAGGTGTCAAAAGTGACTGATGAATCACTACGCCAAGCTGGGTTTTCTACTGGTAAAATCATCGCCATACGAGCGCTTTGTCACGCACTGTTAAGTCAGCAAATCGACCTATCACAACCTATCAGCAACCATAATGTCACAATATTGACCAACCAATTAGTCAGCCTTAAAGGCATTGGCCCATGGACGGTAAATTATGCGCTTTTACGCGGTTTTAACTACCTCGATGGCTCGTTACATGGCGATGTGGCCGTGAGGCGCAATTTGCAGTCTCTACTTGGCGCAGAGAGCCAGCCTACAGCAAAAGAGACGGAAAAATGGTTAGAGGCATTTTCGCCATGGCGTGCCTTAGTTGCCGCTCATTTATGGCGTAGCCAATCGGCTGCGGGGTATTAATTCCCTCATACAGATAGCAGCCAACCCTAATTGGTTGGCTGCGTAAATTGCCTAATTCGGCAAAGCAGATCAGTCAAAATGACCGATTAACGTAGCCAGTTGGTTTTCGCTAATTCAACAACTTCATCACCACGACCACTTAAAATGGCTTTGAGCATATATAGGCTAAAACCTTTTGCTTCTTGCAAATTAATTGTCGGTGGCATAGAAAGTTCTTGTTTTGCTGTGACAACATCAACAACAACAGGGCCATCATGAGCGAAAGCTTCCTTCAATGCGGCATCCACATCTTCACTCTTCTCAACGCGGATCCCTTTGATCCCAGCAGCATTGGCAACTGCCGCAAAATTAGGGTTATGGAGATCAGTGCCTTCTGTTAAGAAGCCACCTACTTTCATTTCCATAGCGACAAAACCTAACACGCCGTTATTCAGAACAATGACTTTCACAGGTAAATTCATTTGTGCCAGTGACAACAGATCCCCCATCAACATACTAAAACCGCCATCACCACTCATGGTCACAACTTGGCGTTGTTTATCGACAGATTGGATCCCCATCGCTTGCGGCATCGCATTTGCCATTGACCCATGATTAAACGAGCCAATCAAACGGCGTTTACCATTCATTTTTAAGTAACGAGCCGCCCATACCGTTGGCGTTCCCACATCACAGGTAAATACCGCGTCATCCTTCGCCAATGCACTGATCCGGCTTGCTAAATATTGAGGGTGGATCACACCGTCTTTACCCGGTTTCGCTAAATCATCAAGACCTTCACGCGCTTCGGTATAATGTTTCAATGCGCTATCTAAGTGGTGCCTATCTTGTTTCACGTCTAAGTGAGGTTGCAATGCGGTCAAAGTGGCTTTAATGTCACCAATCATGCCCATATCGATATGGCAATGGGAGCCTAAGCTACCTGCATTAATATCGATTTGAATAATCTTAGCCCCTTGAGGATAGAATGGGCGGTATGGGAACTGAGTACCCAGTAACACCACCGTATCGGCATTCATCATTGCATGGTAGCCGGATGAAAAACCAATCAGCCCCGTCATACCAACGCTATATGGGTTATCCCACTCAATGTGCTCTTTACCGCGTAGTGCATGCACGACTGGCGCTTTTAATGTTTCCGCCAGCTTAATCACTTCATCGTGTGCACCAGCACAGCCTGCCCCACAAAATAGGGTGATATTTTGTGCTTGGTTCAGTGCGTCCGCTAACTTCGCAATTTCAGCAGGCTGAGGCATGATCAACGGAGCTTGCGGCTGATACCATGTATCATTTGCTGTTTCCGGTGCTTCACGTAACGCAATATCTCCTGGCAGTACAATGACAGAGACACCTTTTTCTAGAATCGCTTTACGCATCGCAATCCCAAGCACTTGAGGAAGCTGCTCAGGGTTAGAGATCAGTTCGCAATAATGGCTACATTCGCGAAATAGCTCTGTTGGGTGCGTTTCTTGAAAGTAGTTACTACCGATTTCACTAGAAGGGATATGTGCAGCAATTGCTAATACAGGCACGCGATTACGATGGCAATCATACAACCCATTGATTAGGTGCATATTACCCGGACCACAAGAGCCTGCGCAAACGGCTAGCTTACCCGTCATTTGCGCTTCTGCACCTGCGGCAAATGCTGCAACTTCTTCGTGACGGGTGCCTAACCATTCGATTGTGCCAAGACGGCGTAAGCTATCACTCAGCCCATTGAGTGAATCACCCGTAACGCCCCAGATGCGCTTCACACCAGCATTATCTAGGACTTTCGCGACATAGGATGCAACTGTCTGTTTTTTCATAATGGCACTCTTTCCAGTCAGATTAGGTTAAAATATTCACAGAGCATCAAATCTATTTTCTCTGTAATACATCATCATTATTAAACCAATTTACGCACTTTAAACTTAGTGTAACGAATTAAATTTGCGGTTCCTACCGAGGAAAACAAATAGCTATTAAGAACAGAACAATCCTCCACTAATATCAAAAGAAGAATCTAGATACAGCATAAATTAAATATTCATTGTGCGCTGAAATATCAAAAAACAATAATATTAACAATTATTTAATAACCAGTCATAATAAGAGTATTTAATAAATAATATCGATCATGATAAGTAATTTGTTGATTATCCTAGAGGAGTAAAAATAAGATAAATAATTGTATTGGTTAAGGTGCCAAAATATTTAAATTGGTGATTGAAGTGCAAGAAGCTGGCATCAAAATAGAAATATTCACGAAATTCAAACCAGAAATAAGACTCAAAAATAGCTATCGATACATAACTCAAATTCCATACCCTCCATCGGATAAATGGTATGGTTTACCAATAGGTCAAACGCGATATTTTTGCGCGCTGCTGCATAACTCCCCCTCTTGTAAAAAATTTAAGATAAGCATCATATTATTAAGCATTAAACACATCGCAATTTTTTATTAAAAAACAACACACTAAGTATAAAAACCAATTAAGTATTTTTAGCAAGGTTAAAAAATTAATAAAGCCACTAAAATCAGCATAAATAACCGACATTTTACATTTAATCGATATTATTGTATTATTGATGACCTGTTTAAGTCACATAAAGGTTCTCATTTTGCTTTTTTTACAAAATGCACAACAACAAACTAGCTCACAACACTTCTCTATTCCCTGCTCTTCTCTGCGCAATTGTTAGCGGTGATTTTCCCCAAGTCGTCTTAGCAAATTCGATATGAAACACTCGTCATATTGATGATCTTTGCCAGTGATAAATAAAATATTGATGCATTCTACAGATAACGACTATTCTAATATAACGATCTCTGTTTTTATCTGGCGCGAGCAAGATATAGAGATATGGACCACACAGATCATGAATGCAATTCATTACGTTTCGAAATTCAGATAAAAGGATGGTTCCATGAAGTTCAAAAAGAAAAAAGAAAAGCCTTTAAATATTAATGATATTACTATCATTGATGATGGAAAATTAAAAAAAGCCATCACTGCGGCGTCGCTGGGTAATGCGATGGAGTGGTTTGACTTTGGGGTATACGGTTTCTTAGCCTATGTACTCGGTCAAGTTTTCTTCCCTGGCGCATCACCGAGCGTACAGATGATCGCCGCTCTAGCCACTTTCTCTGTTCCTTTCTTAGTTCGACCGCTCGGCGGTGTCGTCTTCGGTATCCTAGGGGATAAGTATGGCCGACAAAAAGTCTTAGCCGTCACCATTATCATTATGTCGATCAGTACCTTCAGTATCGGTTTGATCCCTTCATATGAGACTATTGGTATCTGGGCGCCTATCCTACTATTGTTAGCAAAACTCGCCCAAGGCTTCTCCGTGGGTGGAGAGTATTCAGGTGCAGCTATCTTTGTTGCCGAATACTCACCTGACCGTAAACGTGGTTTTATGGGAAGTTGGTTAGACTTTGGCTCTATCGCAGGTTTCGTGCTAGGTGCCGGTGTTGTAGTACTCATTTCAAGTATTGTTGGTGAAGAAAACTTCCACGAATGGGGCTGGAGGATCCCTTTCTTCCTTGCACTGCCTTTAGGTATCATTGGCCTGTATTTACGCCATGCACTTGAAGAGACCCCAGCATTCCAACAACACATTGAAACGCTCGAAAAACAAGATAAAGCCAATATTCAAAATCCACCGAAAGTCTCTTTCCGTGAGGTCGTTTCTAAATATTGGAAAAGTTTGATGATCTGCGTTGGTTTAGTTATCGCAACAAACGTGACTTACTACATGTTGCTGACTTATATGCCAAGTTACCTGTCGCATAACCTAAACTATTCTGCTGACCATGGTGTGCTGATCATCATTGCCATTATGATTGGTATGCTCTTTGTCCAACCAATTATTGGTTTAACCAGCGATAAAATTGGTCGCCGCCCATTCGTTATTGCGGGGAGTTTAGGTCTGATAGTGTTAGCCTATCCTGCCTTTATGCTCATTGATAGCGGCTCTGTTGGCTTGATTTTTGTTGGTTTGCTTATTTTAGCTGTGCTACTGAACTGTTTTACAGGGGTGATGGCATCAATTTTACCGGCTATTTTCCCAACGCACATTCGTTATAGCGCCCTCGCAATCGCCTTTAATATTTCAGTTTTGATTGCCGGTGCCACACCGACAGTAGCAGCATGGTTAGTTGAATCAACCAATAATCTGTATATGCCCGCCTTTTATTTAATGGTTATCGCCTTAATTGGCCTCTATACTGGTATTACTATGCCAGAGACCGCAAACAAACCATTAAGAGGGGCAACGCCTGCGGCATCTGATAGAGCAGAGGCGAAAGAGATCTTAAGCGAGCACTATGACAATATTGAACAGAAAGTTGAAGATATTGAACAACAGATCGCTGAGCTAGAGAAAAAGCGTCAGTCATTAATTAATCAGCACCCTAAATTGGATTAAACCTGATGTAAGGCAAAGGAGCAGAAGATGGCGAAAAAACAGGCTTGTCACCTAGTCTGGTTTCGTAATGACCTTCGTGTCACCGATAATAAAGCGCTGTCATCTGCTTGTGCTGATCCTGATGCTAAAGTGCTCGCCGTGTTTACGGCTACACCAGAACAATGGCGAGCACATCACCTCTCCTCTCGGCAAATCACCTTTTTGCATCAAAATCTCATTGCGCTTCGTGACTCGCTGGCCAAATTAAGCATCCCTCTGTTTTGCCAAACAACCCCCGATTTTTTAAGTGCCGCACAATGGGTACTGGATTTTGCTCAACAGCAGCAAGTTGACCACCTATATTTCAATCATCAATATGAACTCAATGAGCATAGGCGAGACGAATGGTTGATTCATCACCCACAACGCGCTTTCCGAGTGCATGCTTTTGATGATGCCTTACTATTACCACCAAAATCCGTCACAAATCAGAAAGGCGAAATGTACCAAGTGTACACTCCGTTTCGTCGAGCCTTTATTAGCCAATTAGTGACCACCGATTTTCGTTCCTTACCAGCACCTCAACCACGAGGGGAAGCACTTGCTATCGATGACCTATCACTCCCCTTGTTTGCGCATCACGCCGTCGATATTGCGCCACATTTCCCAGCGGGTGAATCAGCAGCACGCCAACAACTCAGGCAATTTTGTCGCCTAAAAGTGCAGCATTACCAACAGCATCGCGATATTCCCTCAATTGAGGGTACTAGCCTGTTATCCCCATATTTGGCAATTGGGGTACTCTCACCACGGCAATGTTTAAATCGCCTGCTCGCTGAGTATCCACCGCTTTTTGATTCCCCAGATAGCGGGGCATTCACATGGCTTAATGAATTAATTTGGCGAGAGTTTTACCATCATCTACTCGTCGCTTTTCCACGCTTATGCCGCCACCAGCCTTTTATTGAATGGACCAACCACATTCAGTGGAATAGCTCCGATGCTGACTTTAAAGCGTGGCAGCTTGGGCAAACGGGATACCCCATCGTTGATGCTGCAATGCGACAACTCAATACCACAGGTTGGATGCATAATCGCTTAAGAATGATCACTGCGAGTTTTTTAGTGAAAGATTTACTGATTGATTGGCGACTCGGCGAACAATATTTTATGCAGCAATTAATTGATGGCACACTCGCGGCAAACAATGGAGGCTGGCAGTGGTCTGCTTCGACAGGTACTGATGCACAACCTTGGTTTCGTATTTTTAATCCAACCACTCAGGGTAAAAAATTTGACCCTCAGGGTGCATTTATTCGCCAGTGGCTTCCAGAATTACAATCCGTACCCGATAAATATATTCACACACCGCATGAGTGGGCAGAGGCTAACCACGTTACTTTAGATTATCCCGCACCAATTGTTGACCATAAACAAGCACGTTTAGCCACATTAGCCGCTTTTGAAGCAGGAAAAAGCGATAGCGTAAAACACCATTAATTATCAAAGTAATAATTTCAGTTAGGGATTATACTGTCTACTACTCATCCATAGAACAAGCAAAAATCGGAGTCGTTATGCAGGTGATTTTACAGGTCGATTTCCCTTATCAAGGCCCTTGGGGAGAGCAGATGGCTGATGCAATGAAAACATTAGCCGAGTCTATCAATGATGAACCTGGCTTTATCTGGAAAATTTGGACGGAGAACCCATCGACACAAAAGGCTGGAGGTATTTACCTGTTTGCGTCAGAAGGGCAAGCTCAAGCTTACTTACAAAAGCACAGTGCGCGGCTAAAATCCTTTGGTGTTCCTGAAGTCCGAGGGGAGATCTTTGCCGTCAATCATGCGCTTAGCCAACTGAACCAAGCGCACTTTATTCACAATTAATTTCTGACTGCTGATAAGAGGCTGGACAGCGGCTAGCCTCACCGCAACCTGCTATTGAATACGGGCGAATCATCCCCGTATCCGTTCAGCCGCTAAAAATCCCCTTCACGGCGCTCAACAAGCGTCAGAATACTGTATAAGGCAACGGCAACATTATTTTGATTGAAGACTTGAACATCCCATTCAACTACGCCATTTGGCTTATCTTCTGCCGTTTTTTGTGCTTTTTTAATCTTTTTCTTGCAAGTTAAACGCACTTGGATGGTATCACCAATTTTTACAGGCTCAATAAAACGTAAGTTTTCCATACCATAGTTGGCGATCACAGGACCGACTGCCGCATCAACAAATAAACCAGCCGCTGCTGATACAACAAAGTAGCCATGAGCCACTCGCTCACCAAATAATGATTGCGCAGCGCCAATTTTATCCATATGTGCATAGAAATGGTCACCACTTAAACAAGCGAAGTTGACTAAGTCTGCTTCCGACACCGTGCGTCTTGCCGTCAATAAGGTATCGCCAATGACTAAATCCTCAAAATACTTCCTAAACGGATGCACTTGATCCGTCACTACATCTGCACCACGGATCCACTGCTTGGTGACGGCAGTCAGCATAGAAGGGCTACCTTGAATAGCCGTTCGCTGCATATAGTGTTTAACTGCCCTCAATCCGCCTAGCTCCTCGCCACCACCCGCGCGACCCGGGCCACCATGCACTAATAGTGGTAATGGTGAGCCATGCCCCGTTGATTCTGTCGCTGAGGCTTCATTTAGAATCAACATTCGACCATGTGCCCGTGCACTTCTACGGATAACATCTTGCGCTACTGAGGTGTCTGCCGTTACTAATGTACCCGCAAGGCTCCCTCCTCCCATAATGGCCAACTCAACCGCTTGGTCACTCGTCTCATAGCCAATCAATGTTGCAACCGGCCCAAATGCCTCCGTTTCATGGACGGCCTGATTAGTATAAGGATCGGCGCAATAGAGCAAGGTAGGCGGATAGAATGCCCCTTTTTGGCTATCGGCCCCCATCACATTCAGCTCTTGAAGATCCCCTCCACACAGGATTTCACAACCGTTTTGCTGTAAATACATAACCTTTTCATGAACATCATCACGCTGCTCTTGATTGATTAAAGCCCCCATGCGCACGCCTTCAACGGCAGGGTCACCGACAGTGATACCCGATAAGCGTTTTAATAATGCCTGTTTAACTGTTTCTAACTGGGGCTTCGGCACAATGATACGACGGATTGCTGTACATTTTTGCCCTGCTTTCACCGTCATTTCACGGGTCACTTCTTTAATAAATAAAGAAAATTCAGGTTGTTCTGGAGTAACATCAACCCCAAGTATTGCGCAGTTAAGGGAGTCTGCTTCCATGGTGAATGGGATCGACTTTTCACGTAATCGAGGGTGAGATTTTAATTTTTGCCCTGTTGCTGCCGAGCCAGTAAAGGTCACCACATCCTCAAAATCGAGATATTCAAACATATCACCGATCCCCCCGCAGATTAGCTGAATAGCACCTTCAGGCACTAACCCACTTTCAACGATCAGGCGCACCATTGCTTGAGTAACTTGAGCGGAAGCCGTCGCAGGTTTAATAATCGCAGGCATCCCCGCTAGCCACGTTGGTGCCAATTTTTCTAGCATTCCCCAACAAGGGAAGTTAAATGCGTTGATATGTAATGCCACACCATGGCGGGAAGTTAAAATATGGCGAGCAATAAATTGGCCTTGTTTCGATAGCGGGATCATCTCATCTTCGGGCCAAATCGTATCATCTGGCAACTCGCGATTTGCAAGCCCTGCAAAAGAGAAGAGTGTTGCGATCCCACCTTCAATATCAACCCAACTATCTGCTTTAGTCGCCCCTGTTTGTGCTGATATTTCATAAAGAGACGCTTTATGCTCTAGCAAATATTTAGCGACGGCTTTTAACATTTGGCCGCGCTGCTGGAAAGTCATGGCGGATAAAGCATCCCCGCCTTTTTTCCGACCGTAATCAAGACAATCAACCAGAGGTAAACCCGCAGTGGTAACCTCATATAACGCCTGCCCAGTCAATGCATGATAAATTTTGCGGCCTTCACCTTCACCATATAACCACTTCCCCGTTATATAACTTGTTAATTGCTGCATGGCATCTCTCCAAAATAAAAAACAACAAACACAAATATTAAATAAATATGTATCACAATATGGGCAGCGAATGCCAACCTCAATTTAACAAATTAAGAACAAAACTTATCCATTAGCTACTAACAAATAAAAACCACACTAATTTACACAAAATTAACTCTATGATTTAAATCAATAAACTTAAATTGATTGTGAAGCCAATCGCAAAAGAAGAATAAATGAGATTGATTTTATTGTTAACGATTCCTAGCATTAATGTTAAATATTGTGATTCATTTTTTATTTTTATTTAATTTAATACGAATCATTTGGAAGAAAACAATGAATGAGCAAAATCAGGCAAACTTCGAGGCCAAAATCGAAGCCGACATTAATATTGAGCCAAAAGATTGGATGCCCGATGCCTATAGGCAAAACCTGATCCGCCAAGTTGGACAACATGCACACTCGGAAGTTATCGGCATGCTGCCAGAAGCAAACTGGTTAACTCGCGCACCCACATTGAGACGTAAAGCTATCTTGTTAGCAAAAATCCAAGATGAAGCAGGTCATGGCCTCTACCTTTATAGCGCAGCCGAAACGTTAGGATGCACTCGCCAAGACATCTATCAAAAGATGCTTGATGGCAAAATGAAATATTCGTCTATTTTTAACTACCCCACCCTAACTTGGGCCGATGTAGGTGTGATTGGCTGGTTGGTTGATGGTGCCGCCATTGTTAACCAAGTTGCCCTCTGCCGAGCCTCATATGGCCCCTATGCACGAGCGATGGTGAAAATCTGTAAAGAAGAGAGTTTTCATCAACGTCAAGGTTACGAAGCTGTCACTGTACTGGCGAACGGCTCTGATGAACAAAAAGCCATGTTACAAGATGCCATTAACCGTTTCTGGTGGCCTGTTCTGATGATGTTCGGCCCGAACGACAGTGACTCCCCACACAGTGCACAAAGTATGGCATGGAAAATTAAAAGATTTAGTAACGATGAGCTACGCCAAAAATTTGTTGATAACACAGTACCGCAAGTGGAAGCCCTCGGTATGACTATTCCAGATCCAGAACTGAAATGGGATGAGGAGCTAGGGCACTACCGCTTTGGTGAAATCGACTGGGAAGAGTTTTATCAAGTCATTAAAGGCGAAGGCATCTGTAATTACGAACGCGTGCATGCCAAACGCAAAGCTTGGGAAGATGGAGCATGGGTACGCGAAGGTGCCATGGCACATAGCCGAAAACAGAAAGCCGTTAAATCCGCCGCCTAGCACAGAATAAAAGGAAAAGACCATGAGCAATCAAGATTGGCCATTATATGAAGTTTTTGTTCGGAGCAAACAAGGGCTTGCGCATCGTCATGTCGGTAGCCTGCATGCCGCTGACGATCAGATGGCACTAGAAAATGCACGCGATGCTTACACTCGTCGTAGTGAAGGATGCTCCGTTTGGGTGGTCAAAGCGACGCATATTATTGCCTCTCAACCAGAAGATAAGAGCGCTTTCTTTGACCCTGCTGACACCAAAGTCTATCGCCACCCAACTTTTTATACCATCCCCGATGGCATCAAAAACATGTGAGGCAACGATATGAATCAGCATGAAGCACTCAAACAATATGTTTTAAGGCAAGGCGATAGCGCATTGATCTTGGCTCAACGGCTATGTGAATGGTGTGGTCATGCACCAGAATTGGAAATCGACCTTGCTCTCTCCAACATCGGTTTGGACTTACTCGGTCAGGCAAGAAACTTTTTAGCGTATGCCGCAACCCTATCAGGAACAGAGTTTGATGAAGATAAAATTGCCTTCCTCCGAGATGAACGTGAGTTTTGCAACTTACTGCTGGTAGAGCAACCAAACGGCGGCTTCAACGACACGCTAGTACGCCAATTTTTTATGGATGCCTACCATGTTCCGCTTTATCAAGCCTTAATTCACAGCGCAGATGAACAATTGGCAGCCATCGCGGAAAAATCGCTCAAAGAGGTGCTCTACCACTTACGCTTTAGCCGTAACTGGATGATCCGCTTAGGTGATGGTAGCGAAGAAAGCCATCGGCGAATTCAGCAGTCGGTCGATCAACTGTGGCGCTTTACAGGCGAATTATTCCACGCCGATGAAGTCGAGATTACGCTCGCAGAGGTAGGTATCGCTGTTGACCCTCGAACATTACGTGAACAGTGGTTAGAAACGATCACAGAGACTTTCGCGCAAGCCACGCTGACGATGCCTGAACAAAATGCATACCGTTTAGGTGGCAAACAGGGTAACCACACTGAACACTTGGGCCTCATTTTAACCGAGCTACAGTTTGTCCAACGCGCTTATCCAAATTGTGAATGGTGATGCTATGGAACAGAGATTGCAAAACAGCGGGTTACAACCCCCTCAAATTCATCAGATCTGGCAGCAACTACATCAAATCCCCGATCCTGAGTTACCTGCACTCTCCATTACTGATCTTGGCATGATCCGCAATGTTTTTGCCACATCTCGTGGCTGGAAAGTGATGTTTACACCCACTTATTCCGGTTGCCCAGCAACTGAATTTTTAATTAACGAAATCAAAAATGTTTTAGAGCATGCCGGGTTTCCCAATGTGGAAATCGAGGTCGTTCTCACGCCGGCATGGACAACAGATTGGATGAACCAAGACGCCAAACAACGCTTGCGTGAATTTGGTATTGCGCCGCCAGCAGGAAAAGCCTGTGAACACCCCGAAAAATCGGGGCCAATCTGTTGCCCACGTTGCGACAGTCAACACACAGAGAAAATCAGCGAATTCGGCTCGACCGCCTGCAAAGCACTATATCGCTGTCTCGAATGCTTTGAGCCATTTGATTATTTTAAATGTATTTAAGGGCACACTCATGACTGTATTTCATCGTTTAAGTATTGCTGCAATTGAACGTGACACGCCTGATGCGGTTGCTGTGACCTTCTGCGTTCCTGATAATTTGCGCGAGCACTATCGCTACCGCCCTGGGCAACATTTAACCCTAAAAGCCTTAGTCAATGGCGAAGACTTACGCCGCTGTTATTCCATTTGCAGTTCACCTGACGACGGGGTTCTAAAAATTGGTGTTAAAGCCATCCACGAAGGACGTTTTTCAAATTTTATTAACCAACAACTTCATGTTGGCGATAGCCTTGATGTGATGATCCCCCAAGGGAAATTTGGTTATCAACCTCAAGTCACAACAGAAGGTCGTTACCTTGCGGTTGCGGCAGGCTCCGGTATCACACCTTTACTTTCCATTATTAAAGCCACCCTACAAACTGAGCCACACAGCCGCTTCACTTTAATTTATGGCAACAAAAATAGCCGTTCGGTGATGTTTAAAGAGAGCATTGCCGACCTTAAAAACCAGTATGCAGAACGTTTTCAGGTGCTCTATCTATTTAGCCAAGAGCAGCAAGACAGTGCACTGCTTAGCGGTCGCGTGAATAAGCCACAATTAATGGCATTGGGTAAAACCTTGCTCAATTTTAAGCAATTTGACCATGCTTTTGTGTGCGGCCCTGAAGAGATGATGGACGATGTGCAATCTGCATTAGCTGAATGTGGCATGGCGCCAGAGCGTATTCATAGTGAGCGTTTTAACACTTCCGGCACGAAATTCCGCCCATCTGCAACATTAGCAACGGATAACCGCCAAGTCAGCATTCACCTTGATGGACGTACAATGACCATCAATATGGATAGCCAAGACGACAGTATTCTGGATGCGGCCTTACGCCAAGGCGCAGACCTTCCCTATGCCTGTAAAGGCGGTGTTTGCGCAACATGTAAATGTAAGCTTAAAGCGGGCGAAGTTGAAATGGGCGTCAACTACAGCCTTGAGCCGGACCAAATTGCGGATGGTTATATTTTAAGCTGCCAAGCATGGCCGAAAGGCGATGGCGTAGAACTCGATTTCGATGTGTAGGAGGCTCATATGCAAACTGATTGGATCCTAGCTCATATTGAACATCGCGTCCTAACATTGACGTTGAATCGCCCTGATGTGCGTAACGCCTTAAGTACTGATTGCCTCGAATTACTTGTCGATCACCTTGAACAAGCCGATAAAGACCCACAAATCGGCGCCATCGTTATTGCCGGCAACCCACGTTTTTTTGCGGCGGGTGCTGACCTTAAAGAGCTCCAGCAACAAACCGTTGCGGCGGCGATCACGGATAGGCGCCCTCAAGTTTGGCGCCGTTTTTCGCAAATTTCCAAACCCATTATCACCGCAGTCAATGGTTATGCATTGGGTGCTGGCTTTGAATTAGTACTTGCAAGTGATGTGGTCATTGCCGGTGAAACGGCGCGTTTTGGCTTACCTGAAATCACCCTAGGGCTAATACCTGGCGCGGGAGGAACTCAACGTCTGGTTCGCGTGGTTGGCAAATCCCTTGCGATGCAAATGGTACTCACGGGGGAGGCGATTCCTGCACAACGTGCCTTACAAGCAGGATTAGTGAGTCAAATTTGTGTGGATGGGTTAGTTGTTGAATACGCACAGAAACTTGCCCAACGCATGGCGGAACACGCCCCACTTGCCGTGAGAGCGGCTAAAGCATCCATTAATGCAGCTCAAGAAATCTCACTTTCAGAGGGATTACAGCTTGAGCGCCAATATTTTGTCACCTTGGCAGGTACTGATGACCGCCGCGAAGGGATCAATGCTTTCTTTGAAAAGCGACAGCCAAAATTTACAGGACAATAAGATGCCAAACAGCGCAATGATACTGACAACACTGGAAAATGGCGTACTCACCATTACATTAAACCGCCCTGACCGGTTAAACAGCTTTAACGATGAAATGCATCGTCAACTAAGTGATGCACTAAAAATTGCTGAACGTGATGATACCGTGCGTTGTTTAGTGATTACAGGAGCCGGTCGTGGTTTTTGTGCAGGTCAAGATTTGAATGATCGCAATGTTTCGGTTAGCGAACAGGCACCGGATTTAGGTTATTCCGTCGAAACTTTCTATAACCCCCTGATCCGCCGACTCACTTCACTACCGAAGCCTATCATCTGTGCCGTTAATGGCGTAGCCGCAGGTGCAGGCGCGGCAATCGCCTTAGCGGGTGATATCGTTATTGCGGCTAAAAGCGCCAGTTTTATTCAATCTTTTTGCCGCTTAGGTTTAGTACCGGACTCCGGTGGTAGCTGGTTCTTACCTCAATTAGCAGGCCATGCAAGAGCCATGGGGATGGCATTACTTGGCGATAAAATTAGCGCTGAGCAAGCACTACAGTGGGGCATGATTTGGCAAGTCACTGAAAATGATGAGCTGACAACCACCGTTAATCAATTAGCCCAGCACCTCGCCACACAGCCAACTTATGGCTTAGGACTAATCAAAAAAGCTATCTATCGTGCCGCAACTAACACATTAGATGAGCAGCTAGACCTAGAACGTGATTTACAGCGCTTAGGTGGACGCAGCGAAGACTATCGCGAAGGAGTCGATGCCTTTTTGAATAAGCGCGAACCTAAGTTTAAAGGACGCTAATATGACTTTAACTCTTAATACCGTCGCTGTCATTGGTGCTGGCACAATGGGTATCGGCATTGCACAGGTGGCAGCAAGCGCTGGACATACGGTACTGCTATTTGACATCAACACACAAGCACTGAATAAAGCAAAACAGTCTTTAACTGAACGGTTAAATAAGCGCGTTCAGCAGGGCAAAGCGGATGCGCAAACAACAGAGGCACTGCTTGCGCGTATTACACTTGTACATACGATGGCTGACTTAGCACCGGCTCAATTAGTCATTGAGGCTGTCGCTGAGAAACTGACTATAAAACAAGCGATATTTAGCGAACTTGAAGGCATTTGCAAAGAAAACACCCTCTTTGCAAGTAACACCTCTTCGTTATCGATTACCGCCATCGCCAGCCAACTTAAACACCCAGAGCGCTTTGCTGGCCTCCATTTTTTCAACCCAGCTCCCATTATGAAGTTGGTTGAAGTTATTCGTGGGCGCGAAACCGCAAGCGCTGTTATTGAACAGCTAAAAAACTTGGCGG
Organism: Providencia sp. PROV119; assembly: GCF_028482435.1. NCBI lineage: Bacteria > Pseudomonadati > Pseudomonadota > Gammaproteobacteria > Enterobacterales > Morganellaceae > Providencia > Providencia sp. PROV119. The sequence goes on along the minus strand of NZ_JAMPQL010000029.1, from coordinate 19,579 downwards.
TCGCATGGGGCAAAATTCCCGTTATCTGCCGCTCAACGCCTGGCTTTATCGTTAATCGAGTTGCTCGCCCTTTTTATGCTGAAACATTACGCGCACTTGAAGAGCAAATCGCAAACCCTGCAACATTAGATAGTGTTCTACGTGATGCCGGTGGGTTTTCCATGGGCCCTTTACAACTGACCGACCTTATTGGTCATGATGTGAATTACGCGGTGACGGATTCGGTTTTTCAAGCATTTGGCTACGACCCTCGGTTCCAAACCTCCTTTGAACAATTAGAGCTGGTCCAAGCGGGACATCTCGGTCGAAAAACTGGCCGCGGCTTTTATCATTACGATGACAACAAACCACTGCCTAAAGCCACAATGGCAGAAAAAGTGATATTAAACAATCCCCCCTCCGTTACGGCTCGAGGCGATTGGCAAAGTTTACCTGAGTTTGCACAATTATTAAGGCAAAACGGGATCCCTCTCGAAGAATCTAAAATAGATAGCCACGAATCGCCTACACTCCGAGTTAACAATGTTATTGTTATGTTAACGAATGGTGAATTGACTTCTGTACGAGCGCAAAAAGCCAATCAGAGCATGGTGCAATTTGATTTATCCGCTGATTATGCCAAAGCAAACGCAATTGCAATCAGTTGTGCAGTCCAAAACAGCCACCAAGAAAACCAGAGTGTCATTGCCTTTTTTCAATCGCTCAACAAGGACGTGATTGTATTACCTGATTATCCCGGCCTATTGACGATGCGGACGGTTGCCATGCTATGCAATGAAGCTTTAGATGTTGTCAATAAAGATGTCGCTAGCCCAAAAGATACTGATAACGCAATGCGTTATGGCGTGAACTACCCTAAAGGGCCGCTCGCTTGGGGCGCCGAAATTGGCTGGCAACATATCCTTAATACACTCGATCAGTTATCGCAGTTTTATGCCGACGGGCGCTACCGGGCGAATCCCCTGTTGCGCCAATTGGTTGCTGGGGTGCGGTCATTACCTGCTAAGGAGCTGCAATGAGTTCACAAACCACAATAACATTGGCTCAACAATCCGCAGACATCATGTACCGTGACGATGCTTGCGCAAAAGCGATGGGGATGGTGATAGAGCAAGTTTCTGAGGGAGCCGCTCAACTCTCCATGACCGTCACTTCGCACATGCTTAATGGCCATAAAACCTGCCATGGCGGTCAACTATTCAGCCTAGCTGACACCGCGTTTGCTTACGCTTGCAATAGCCATGGACTCGCCGCTGTTGCCTCAAGCTGCTCCATTGATTTTATCCGCCCTGCATATGAAGGGGATACATTGACCGCAGTCGCAAACGTTAAGCATCAGGGCAAACGTACTGGCTTATATGAAGTAGAAATTGTCAACCAACAAGGCAAAACCTTAGCTTGGTTCTACGGGCGAGCGCATCGCCTAGGTCACCGTTTAACAGGAGAAGAGTGATGAGAGATGCCTTTATCTGTGATGGTATCAGAACCCCAATTGGCCGCTACGGAGGCGCACTGTCCTCTGTACGCCCTGATGACCTCGCCGTTTTACCTTTAAAGGCTCTAATGGAAAGGCATCCTCAATTAGATTGGTCAATAACTGATGACATTATCCTAGGTTGCGCAAATCAGGCTGGTGAAGATAACCGTAATGTCGCACGAATGGCGTGTTTATTAGCGGGTCTTCCATTATCCGTATCGGGCACTACCGTGAATCGTCTTTGTGGTTCAGGCCTTGATGCAATTGCACTTGCGGCTAGAAGTATCAAAGCGGGGGAAGCGAATTTTATGATTGCAGGCGGTGTCGAATCAATGAGCCGCGCACCCTTTGTTATGGGTAAGTCAGAATCGGCCTTTTCAAGGCAAGCACAAATATTTGATACCACAATTGGTTGGCGATTTGTCAATCCACTGATGGAAAAGCAGTTCTCAACACATTCGATGCCAGAAACGGCGGAGAACGTTGCAGAAGAGTATCGCATTCATCGAGCTGACCAAGATGCCTTTGCTCTACGTAGCCAACAACGCACCGAACAGGCTCGTCAACAAGGCGTTTTCGCACAAGAGATCATCCCCGTCACCATTAAACATCGCAAAGGGGAGACGATTGTTACAGAAGACGAACACCCAAGACCTGAAACAACCTTGGAACAATTACAAAAGTTAAAAACACCGTTTCGTGAAAATGGCTCAGTGACAGCAGGTAATGCTTCTGGGGTGAATGATGGTGCAGCCGCCTTGATTATCGCTTCCCAAGAAACGGCTAAAGCTCAGGGGTTAACCCCTAAAGCACGAATTATCGCAACAGCAACCTGTGGTGTTGAACCACGGTTTATGGGGATAGGACCATTACCCGCCACCCAAAAAGTCCTCAAAATGACGGGGCTAACAATCGAACAAATGGATGTGATTGAGCTAAACGAAGCTTTTGCTGCTCAAGCACTCGCTGTACTAAGAGGATTAGGTTTACCTGACGACGCGCCACAAGTGAATCCAAATGGTGGTGCCATTTCCTTAGGCCACCCTCTTGGTATGAGTGGGGCAAGGTTGGCGATTACCGCCGTGAACGAATTACATCGTCGCCAAGGGCGCTATGCCTTATGCACCATGTGTATTGGTGTGGGCCAAGGCATAGCCATGATTATTGAACGAGTTTAGACCGATTAACCTACCCAAAATCACACCGTTCTAATGAGATGAATGATGGGTAAAAAATAAAAATGCCTGAAACCCTACACCTGCTCAGGCCAATACTGCACTCGCTTTTCGCCATTGCATATATACCCGCCCTGACTCGGCAATATATCGCAAAAAAGGCTTAAAGCATGCGGATATCAATAATTATAAGGACTAGCAATTATGAGCACTCTACAACACACTATTGATCCAATTGAGTTTGCATCGAGAGATGAAATCGAGGCATTGCAGTTCTCAAGACTGAAGTGGACACTCACTCACGCTTATGAAAATGTGCCGATGTATCGCAAAAAATTCGATGCGGCCGGCGTTCATCCTGACGATTTCAAGCAACTGAGTGATATCGAAAAATTCCCGTATACCACAAAGCAAGATCTACGCGAGAATTACCCATTTAATACCTTTGCAGTGCCCATGGATAAAATCATCCGTATTCATGCCTCTTCGGGCACGACGGGTCGCCCCACTGTTGTCGGCTATACCCAACAAGATATTGATAATTGGGCTGATTTAATCGCTCGTAGCCTACGCTCTGCGGGAGCCACGAAAGGAGATAAAATCCACGTTGCCTACGGCTACGGCCTATTTACCGGTGGCTTAGGCGCTCATTATGGTGCTGAGCGTCTTGGTGCAGCCGTTATTCCTATGTCTGGTGGTCAGACAGAAAAACAGGCTCAATTAATTGCTGATTTCAAACCTGACGTCATCATGGTAACCCCCTCTTACTGTCTAAGCATCATTGATGAGCTAGAGAAAATCATGGGCGGAGACGCAAGTAAGTGCTCACTAAGACTAGGCGTATTTGGTGCAGAGCCATGGACTGAGGCATTAAGAACAGAAATTGAAACTCGCTTAGGCATCAAAGCGCTTGATATCTACGGCCTGTCAGAAGTCATGGGGCCAGGTGTGGCCATGGAGTGTGCCGATGCCGGAGAAAGTGGGCCTACAATCTGGGAAGATCATTTTTATCCGGAGATTATCTCACCTGATACCCTAAAAACACTCTCGCCCGGTGATAAAGGTGAGTTAGTATTCACTACCCTAACAAAAGAGGCTATGCCTGTTATCCGCTATCGCACTCGCGATTTAACCCACTTAATGCCGGGGATTAATCGTAATATGCGCCGTATCGGTAAAATTACCGGCCGCTCTGATGACATGATGATCATTCGTGGAGTCAACGTTTTCCCATCGCAGATAGAAGAGCAAATCATGCAGTTCAAAGAGCTTTCCCCTCATTACCAGCTAGAAATTAGCCGTAAAGGGAATATGGATAGCTTAGCTATTCGCGTCGAGCTGAAAAAACCCGATCTTCTGACCTATGATGAGCGTTGTAATATCTGCCATAACCTTAAGCATCGAATTAAGTCAATGGTAGGCGTGAGCACACAGATCAGTATCGTTAATTGCGGTGATATCCCTCGTTCACAAGGCAAAGCGGCTCGTGTTATTGATACAAGGATCGCCATATAAATCTTCTCTACGAGGTACCTCACAATGGATAAATGTTGGGGTGCCTTTAATTTTAGTTTCCTAATATAACAATGCCCTGTGTAGCAAATAGAAGACAAGCAAGATGTTTTTGTCTACTATTCATTCATATTTTTGATACAGATATTCATCGGATAATGACAAAATGGAAACTAAACTTAACCAATTTATACAGCATGCGCTAACCAGCCAGCCAATTAGTGGAACATCACTCATTATCTCTCTTTATGGCGATGCGCTACACCACCGCGGGGGTGAAGTATGGCTTGGTAGCTTAACCAATTTACTTGAACCAATGGGCTTTACCGACCGCTTTGTCCGTACTTCCGTATTTCGCTTACAAAAAGAAGGCTGGCTAGATGCTGAAAAAATCGGTCGTCGTAGCTATTACCGAATATCTGAACGTGGTCAAAACCAATTTCGTCACGCTGAAAGTAAAATCTATCAAAGTGAGCAACCCAATTGGGATGGCAAGTGGGATTTATTGTTACTTGAAGCCGCTGACAAAGATGAAAAAGCAAGGCTCAAAAAAGAGTTAAGCTGGTTAGGATTTGGTCAATTTAGCACCTCACTGATGGCAGCACCAAGTAGCGCTCAAAGCGATATTCCGTCATTACTTAATGAACTTAATGCAAGTGAAGAGGTGATCTACTTTCGAGCAGATTACCCCTATAACCGCTCCGAAAAGCACCTAAAAGAGTTGGTGTCAGACAGTTGGTCGTTACAACAGGTGGCTGAACATTATCACCAATTTATCGTGTTATTTCGCCCACTCGCACTCTTATTAAAAGAGTTATCGGATGAGCAAATAATACCTGAGCAATGCTTTCAACTACGCTTATTACTGATCCACTTTTATCGCCGAGTGGTATTAAAAGATCCGCTGCTACCCGATGAGTTACTTCCCGCACAATGGGAGGGGCAAATAGCCAGGAATCTGTGTATCAATATTTACCAGCGTGTTGAAGTAGCAGCAACACGCTACGTCAGCGAAATATGCGAAACAACTGTAGGGGAACTGCCGCAACCGACTACAACCTATTTCCGACGTTTTGGCGGTGTATTAAAAGAGATCGCGGCATAAATCTTCTTAAATACCGATGTAACTTAAACAGAAGGGGAACTCAATATGCCTTTTTATCAGATAGATGGCATCACGCCAGTTGTTAGTCCAGAAAGTTTTGTGCATCCAACCGCTGTGATCATTGGCGACGTGATTATCGGAAAAAATGTTTATATTGGTCCTAATGCGAGCTTACGTGGAGACTTCGGGCGTTTGATCATTAAAGAAGGGGCTAATGTTCAGGATAACTGTGTTATGCATGGTTTCCCGCAATACGATACCATCATTGAAGAAAATGGTCATATTGGTCACGGTGCGATTTTGCACGGCTGCCATATTAAGCGTAATGCCTTGGTTGGAATGAACAGTGTCATTATGGATGGCGCCGTGATTGGCGAGAATTCTATTGTTGGCGCTTGCTCCTTTGTGAAAGCAGAAGCGGTATTTGCAGATAATACGTTGATCGTAGGAACGCCTGCTAAAGCACAAAGAACACTGTCTGAAAAAGAAATAGCTTGGAAAAGCCGAGGTACGGCTGACTATCAAGACCTTGTTATCCGCTGCCAACAAAGCTTCAAAGAAGTTACCCCACTCACACAAGAAGAGCCAGATCGCCCGAAACTGACATTTGAAGGTGTCATTCCGAAATCAGCCCTATAGTTACCCCACAAATAAAATAATAAGCACTCCACTTCGAGTGCTTTTATACCCATAATTAAGTAAAGTCACTGATTATTGGCAATAAATCATCATTAAATTGATACTATTCTGATTCGCTTATATCGCCGTGTTTAATACAATCCCTTAGAAATAAAATAAGCAGTGGCTGTTTTTCAACCCACAATAACAAAGAATAACAATTCGTTATGGGTATTTATCGTGCAAAATACCACCCATGTTGAAAAATTCACCGCCTTTTCTTCTATGTGCAAAAGAAAAGGTAAATTAATAATAAAGTTAATTTGTTTTTTGCCGATAATGAAACCTGTAGAAATGAATAAATCATTTTTCGATAAATTAAGTTTAACTGGCAGACCTTTTTCGAAGTGAGCCAATATAAAATAAACCTTATTATTAATACGGTTATTTTATAGATATTAGCTATTAATATGATAGTTAAAACCTAAAATTGATTAATATTTACTCATCGATACGTCATTGTTTATATCAAAAAAATATTTCACATGGTGAATATATTTATTAACAATAATACATATTAAGAATAGTTTCATTTTTATATAAATATTTATTTTGACTAAACTTATTTATTAAGATTAAAAATTTGAATAAAATAAAATTATTAAAATGATTTTCATCAAAAAAATTTATGTATTTTGACTATTTATCAACTACTACCAAAGGAGTACCTGACTTAACATATTGATTTAAAATCAATAAAGAAATACAAATCCACAAAATGAAACGTTTGGTAACAAGTTTTTAACTCTACTTTTGCAGCCAAAAAATACATATAGCTCTGAATTAACTGAAATTAAAAAATAAAACACCACCCTCTTTTCAAAATACGCCCTTTAACACGTAATCAGCAATCTTTTCCGAGCCTAATTCGATATTTAATTTTTAAATCTAATATGAGTAATAATCCCCCTCTTTTTAAACAAATGATTACACGTATAATAGCGCCCTATAAAATTTGATATAAATCAAATTACCCTCAAATTTAAATGAGGCTGAAATATAAAGCGCCTTTGTTAAAAAGTGCCGTTTCGTATTTCTGTTTTTTAAATTCAACGTAATTAATAAATTTTTTTAAACTGGCTGAGGATGGCTTTCTATTTCTATAAATAACAGAAGGCGCAAACTTTGCCATTCCTCTTTTATTAACATATATACAGCTTTTCTCGGAGAAGAAAATGAATAACAAATTTGCATTATCAGTTGCAACGGCATTAATTCTTTCTGCTACACCAGCACTTGCTGCTGAAAAAGCAGCTGGTGGTGTAATTAACTTTAGTGGCGCAATTACTGATACAACTTGTACTATCAATGGCGGTAAAAGTGCAGATTTCACTGTTGCATTAAATCCAATCACTGTTGAAGATGCAGGCACGACTCAAGGCATTATTACTAAAAATAAAAAAACAGTATCACTCACTTTCTCTAACTGTACTTCTGCAAGCGGCGCTGCTGATACCCCTCTGAAAATTTATTTCTCATCTGCAAATAATATTTCTACTGATGGTAAGTATCTGCAAAATACCACAGTTAATGAAAATGACACGAGCGTTTCTCGTAACGTTGGTTTCGCCATTACTAAAACAACAGACCAAATTCCTCTGTTATTAAACCAACCATTCGTTACTGATATCAAAGGCAACGACTCTAACACTGAAACCTTAGCATTAGATATCTATTACTATAAAACGAATGCTCTGCCAGCAAGAGTTGGTAGCTTAAGCTCTAACGTCACTTATACCATTTCATATCTGTAATTATTTACCCAAATAGCCAGGCTATTTTATTAGCTTGGCTATTTCTGAGTTTATTATTATGCGCCTACTTATTTTATTTTCCTTACTCGCTAGTATTAATACTGCCTTTGCTAATATTGTTGTTAATGGAACACGCGTTATTTATCCAGAAAAAAATAACGAAACCATCGTACAACTTATTAATAATGGAAATGATCCAGCCTTAGTCCAATCATGGATTGACGATGGTGATATCAATTCAACACCAGAAACAGCCAATGTTCCTTTTTTGCTTTCTCCCCCTGTTGTTAAGGTATCAGGGAATGATGGGCAACAATTACGCATTAAAAAACTCCCCGCATCGCTGCCAACCGATCGCGAATCTGTTTTTTATTTAAATATATTAGATATCCCACCAACACCAGAACATCTGCAAGGGAAAAACACGATGCAGTTGGCGATTAAAACACGTATTAAACTGTTCTATCGTCCGAACCACTTACAAGCCGGTGTTGAACAAGCACTCGAACAGATTGAAGTGAAAGCGGAAAACAAACAATTCCGTATCACTAACAATAGTCCTTATTACGTCACTCTTGCGAATGTTGATGATAAAAAAGGTAAAAAAATATTGACCGATTCACTCATGGTAGCGCCGTTTTCACATGCTTTAGCACCAACTAAAACCGCTGTCAGTGCTGGTCAAAAATACAGTTTGCTCTATGTCGATGATCTCGGCGCCTATAAAAATAAAGATGTGATTGCAAAATAAAATATAAGAGAGCTTGTAATAATGAAGTTGCATGGCCGCCATAGGAGCCTATTAGCAGTTTGCCTAATTCTTGGAACATCAAAAAGCTGGGGGGTGAGTTTTGATACCTCTTTACTCGCTGGTGATTCCGCGAAATCCGATCTGTCTCGCTTTTATGAAGAGCAAAGCATGCCAGCGGGTACACAAGAGATGGATGTCTTTATTAATGGCGATTGGAAAGGCCGTTATCCTTTTATATTTACAGACTCTCACAACCGTATTTTTCTTAGCAAACGCGAAGCTGGACTTTTAGGGATCAAATTACCTGAAACATCGGATGAAGAGCAGGAATATACATTAGAACAATTGGTGCAAGGTGGTAGCTTTAATGTCGATATCAGTACATTAAGCATCAAAATGTCTATTCCACAAAGCTTTCTTTTGCGCAACGAAGTGGGCTATGTTCCTCCCGAATTTTGGGAAGAGGGTATCCCCGCAGCCATGCTTTCATATAACGCGACTTACTATAAAACAAAGAATAAAAATGGTGATAAATCATCGAGTGATGATCTCTACGCGGGTTTTGAATCGGGGCTCAATTTTAGCTCTTGGCAATTTCGCGATAGCAGCTCACTCCGAAAACATTCAGGTGATAGCTTAAAATGGGAAAATAATACACGCTATCTACGCAAAGCTTTACCATTATATCAATCCAATTTTATTGCAGGTGATTTTTACTCCCAGGGAACACTATTTGATTCAGTGCGAGTTCGTGGCGTTTCTCTCGCCTCAGACATTAATATGCGCCCCACTTCACAACAAGGCTTTGCCCCGATTGTTAGAGGTGTCGCTCAAACTAACGCCCTTGTCAAAGTCATACAAAACGGCAGTATTATTTACCAAGAAAACGTGCCACCAGGGCAATTTACCATCGATAATATTCAGCCAACGGGGTCGGCTGGCGATTTGTTAGTGATCGTAAAAGAAGCCAACGGGCAAGAACAATCCTTTACGGTTCCATTTTCTGCCGTACCGGGGATGTTAAAAGAGGGGGTAAGTAATTATGCCCTGCTCGCTGGTAAGGTGAACCAAGAAAATGGTCACTATCAGCCCAAATTTCTCCAAGGCACCTTCGAATATGGTTTTAATAACCTAATCACTGGCTACACGGGGGTGATTGCAAGTGAAGATTATCAAGCTTATCTGGTCGGCTCTGGTTGGAACTTACCTATTGGTGCTGTTTCTCTCGATATCACACATGCCAATACTCAACTACCTAATGACACGCAGAAAGGCCAAAGTATGCGAGTGTCATACAGTAAGTTTCTCAATACGACAGCTACCAACTTCACCTTAGCCGCCTATCGCTATTCGACCAAAGGCTATTATAGTTTCAGTGATTCGATTCATGCCCATGAAGGTTATCGTTTATATCAGGAAACTTTAGAAAAACAGGCCACAGAGACACTACCTCATCGTGAATTACCTGCTTTCGATATAAATACGTGGGATTCTATGCGTGGGGTTCGTCCAAAAAATACCTTCACGATCAATTTAAATCAGCGCTTACCTGAAAACTGGGGAACCTTCTACGTTTCCGGCTCCCAACGTGACTATTGGTCGACTACCCCAACAACCCGCGAGTACCAACTAGGCTACTCGAATGCGTATTCAGATATCAGCTATTCCCTGTCCGCTAGCCGAGTACGGGATGGTAAAGGCGAAGAAGAAAATCGCTACTATATTTCAATCAGTTTACCTCTGTCTGTATTTGATAATGATATATGGGTCAGCACAGGCCTTACTGCTACCGATTCTCACTATCAACAAAGTACCGTTTCTTTAAGTGGTACGGCTCTGGAAGCAAACCGATTGAGTTATTCACTTTCCGGCAGTAATCAGCAAGGTGGCCAAAACATGGCAAGCGCCAATGTGGCTTATCGCTCAAATGTTTCCACTATTGGTAGTTCACTCAGTGAATCTAATGACTACCATCAAACTGGGCTGAGTGCACGCGGCAGCTTAGTCGCTATACCTTGGGATATACTCGCATCTAACGAAATCGGCAATACAATGACCATCGTCAAAGCGCCCCATGCACAAGGCTTAATGGTGAATGGCGACCAAAGTATCGTGACCAATAAAGAAGGACTGGCATTAGTACCTTATGCAACGCCATATCGTAAAAATACGATTATGCTTTCAAATACAGAAAATACACAAGGCGCTGAAGTTATCGGCAATATGGCAAATAGCGCACCAATCGAAGGTTCAGTGAATTTAGTGAAATTCAAAACCGATACGCGCACCTCTTGGCTCAGTCGTGCATTACGACAAGATGGCAGTGCATTACCTTTCGGCGCAGAAGTAACTGACCTTCAAGGAGAAGCGATTGGCTATGTAGGGCAAGCCAGTGTGCTGTATTTAAAAGCAGAAGCTTTTCCTAAGTCGGTCATTATTCGGTTAAATGAGGGTCACTGCACCATTCATAACTTACCAGACAACCTTGACGGCCCCACTGGCGTTTGCCAATAACGAGATGAATGTCATGATGCGATCCTATCTTTTTTTAATCCTAATTCTCTTTAGCGGCTATAGTCAGGCAATTTGCCATGAAAGTGGCATAAGCTATGCTTCGCCAATTAGCATTGATTTGTCGGATAAACTCACCCCCGCCACCCCCGAGTGGACAACGACCATATCGACACAGTACTCAGGTAGCTTTAATTGTTCCACCCGCCAAAGCGAATTTGGTTATACCAAAATCCTGAATACTGACAACCAATATGCAACCATTTTGAGTTTTATGAATGGGAAATATCATGTCAGGGCACAAATCATTAATGATATTCCGAATAAGAAACTGAATAAATCAGGTCGTCACTCTGCTTCTGAGTTAAATACACCAGTGACGATTAAATTTACGCTTGAACCAAAACAAGGCACGCTCATTGCCGGTGATACCGTCCATTTACATGATATTCTCTTCGTCACAGATTTAAGCGGAATGTCAATTTTTGATATTGTGCTATGGCCCGTTAAACAACTTCTGAAAATCCTACAATGGTTATTTAACGGTTTTAACTGGCCCTATGATGACCGTGATATGTTCGGTCAGCCACTAATATTAAAATATGCACCAAAATTAACTACCTGCGCTTTCCAAAATGCGGGGCTTGTTGTCACATTACCAACATTAAGCCGCCATCAAGTCATTAATGGAAACCAAGCTGGCTATACACCGTTTTCATTGAATATGCGTTGTGAGAACCTTGGGGGCGCAAATAATACGGCAGAAAGAGCGATCGATGTCTTTTTATCTAGCAATAATCTGCTTAGCTCAGATAATACGGTCTTGATTGATAAAACAGCCAATGCCGCACAAGGTATCGGGCTACGCTTAGTTAAAACTAATGCGCCAAATACCCCTGTGGTGATTTCACAAAATCCAAACTCCCGAGGTAATGCAACGTCGCTGTTTTACGTAAATGCAGGAGGCCAACTGGAACCGCACTTTAGTATTCCAATGGCTGTTTACTATTATGCATGGGATCCTCAGCGAGCAACACAAGGCACCCTCAAAACTACGGCGACACTCAATATTGTCTACCCGTAAGCTTCAAAAGATAAGAGCGCTAATCGTTAGCGCTCTTATTGTATTTAACTTACGCTTTACTACCAAAAGGCGGTTTTGCAAACCAGACGGTGATAATCAGTCCAATAAACACCCATCCACATAACCAAAAGATTTCATTGGCCGCAATGATTAATCCTTGGCTAGTGATCTCCTGCGCAATAAAGCCCGATGTCTGCTCATGACTTAAGCCATGTGCCGCCATCTCTTTATACATCTCTAGCGATTCAGGGTTATAGTCAGTGATGTATTCCGTTAACTGGCTATGATGGAGCGACTCTCTATCACTCCACATCGTGGTTGTGATTGATGTTCCTATCGAGCCTGCAAGAGTACGGAAGAAGTTTGCAAGACTTGACGCCGACGCCAATTTTTCAGGGGGTAAACCTGACAGTGTTAACGTCGTCAGTGGCATAAAGAAGCAAGCCACAGCCATCCCTTGCACTAACTGAGGCCAAACTACGGCAGAAAAGCCCATACTTGGTTCAAAGGTATATGCCCGCCAGAAGAAACAAATCGCATAGAATACAAAACTAAATGTCACTATCCAGCGAATATCAAGGAAGTCTGACAATTTCGCGACGGGGGCAGAGAACAAGACGGGCAATAACCCTATCGGCGCAAGGGCTAACCCCGCCCATGTTGCCGTATACCCATAGACCTCCTGCAATAACTGGGGCAAAAGAACGATAGCACCAAAGTAGGCCATATAGGCTAAGCTAACGGAAATCGTGCCTATCGTGAAGTTACGTGATTTAAATAGTGCAAGCTCAACAACTGGGTTTTTGTCTGTTAGTTCCCAAATAACCAAAAAAACCAATGCTATCGCTGAAATTACCGCTAATGTGACAATTTCATCAGAGGCTAACCATCCTAACTCTTTCCCCTTATCCAACAGGACCTGAAGGCAACCAACACCCACTGACAATAATGCCAAGCCAATCAAATTAAACGGGACATTGACTACTTTCGATTCCATTCCTTTAAGGATAATAGAGCCCACAATAACCACAAAAATACCCAGTGGAACGTTCATAAAGAAGATCCACCCCCAATGGAAGTTATCACTAATATAACCACCAAAAATAGGGCCAAACACCGGGGCTAAAATGATCGTCATTGACCAAAATGCCAATGCCATATTTTGCATTTTAGGGGGGTAGCAACGCATGATCAGACTTTGTGAAAGGGGGATCACCGGCCCCGCAACAGCACCTTGTAAAACACGAAATAAAATTAACATGCCAAGGCTATCAGAGAAGCCACAAAGTAATGAAAAGATGGTAAATAAAGCGGTTGCCCATATAAAAACACGGACTTCACCAAACCGTTTAGCAAGGAACCCAGAGATCGCAATGGAAATGGCATTAGAAACACCAAATGAGGTAATCACCCATGTTCCTTGTGACATTGAAACACCGAGATCACCAGCAATGGTTGGGATGGCAACGTTAGCGATTGTCGAATCCAGCACCTGCATAAAGGTTGCAAGTGACAATGCAATCGTTGCCCATACCAGCTTTGAGCCCTTTAGTGGTTGAATATCTGCCACAGCCACTCCTTTCGGGCTAATCCGCGTTTTCGTTAATAATCGTGTCGATCACCGAATCGACATCCGCCAGCTTTAACACCAGCACATCACTTTCAAATGCTGGCGTGTCACGCTGAACCTCTGCTAACACAGGGCCATTTTGATCTTTAATATCAATCGTTGCATTCATTGATAACCCAATACGCAACGGATATTTGGCAACCTGTTCAGGGTCTAGCTCTACACGGACAGGCAAACGTTGTACCACTTTAATCCAGTTACCTGTTGCATTCTGTGCAGGTAATAAAGAGAAAGCACTCCCCGTTCCCATATCCAAACCAGCCACCTTACCGGTATACACAATATCATCACCATAAAAATCACTGGTGAGTGTTACTGGCTGCCCTATGCGCACCTTTTCTAATTGTGTTTCCTTAAAGTTCGCATCCACCCAAACGGGTTGAGCTGGCACAATAGCCATCAAAGAGCCTTGCGGACCGACTTGTGAACCGACTTGCACATTACGACGCGAAACATAACCTGTGATAGGGCTTTTCACCTCTGTACGTTGCAAAGTAATCCATGCGTTGCGCACATTATCTGCGGCTTGTTGGATTGCCGGTTGTTTTCTCAACTCGGTATTGCGCAATAGTGCTTGGTTCGCATTATATTGCTGAATGGAAATATCTAAGGCCGCTTGCGCCAACTGCACCGCTTCTTGGGAGTGTTGTAAATCTTCTTTAGAGATAGTCCCACTTCGTCCTAAAGCGGCGCGGCGTTGATAATCTTTCTGTGCTTGCGCAAGTGAGATACGATTTTTTTGGATTTGCGCTTGGTATTCATCACCATTAATGTACAGCTCTTTGGTTTTGCGCACCGTGGTTGCGAGGTCATGTTTTGCCTGCTCGTAGGCTAGCCGTGCATTGGTTTTATCCAGAACCACCAGCACATCACCCGCTTTAACCAAATCGGTATTTTCAAAATTAACCTGAGTCACATTACCTGTAGTCTGCGCAACAATAGGTACTTGCACACCGGAGACATAAGCATCATCAGTATATTCTTGAAAACGTAATACCAAAAACCAATAAGCACCATAAGCAACAAACAGTAGAACAATAATAATTGAAGCAATTACCATCCAGACTTTTCTACGTTTTTCATTCTTCGTTTTTTGATTAGTTTCGGTTGAACTCGTTGGTTGATCCATAATAACTCTCTGGGTCTCACACTTTATTAATCACTACCCTTATATTTACGGACTAATGCTAATAAAGCAATAGAGAATTCCATTTAACAATATTAATTTTTAGTTTTGTCATTAATTAATGTTTTATATTTCACATCAATAAATGACAGTAATATTTAATCAAGAGCATCCGAAATTGAAAAGCATTTAAACGCATAGATTCAACTAGTTATAGATGTTGACTTTTTAGCACCTAGACTTATTATCATAAGAAACAAAACCATTTCCAATTCATCTATTTTTGATGACTTTACTTCAACACCAAGCAGCTTTATTGTTTTATCGCTATATTAAAATATAAAACATTCCTAATTTGATAGTTATTGACTTATCTCAATATTTTTATCAAATGAAATTGTGGACTATTATTTTGTATCATTGAAAAGATAAATAATAACAAATAGCGCTCGTTTTAACGCTACCTTTAGCATCTAAAAGTTAATCATGAAAACGATAATATAAGGCGGCTAGCTGCGACTGATTTCATTCAGGAGAGGTGATGAAAGAGAGAGAAAAACCATCAGAGCAACAACTGATCATCGATCAATTATTTGCCGGACATTATCGTGACCCTTTTGCTTTCCTTGGTATGCATCAACAAGGAAAAGTCACCTATTTTCGAGTCTTACTCCCAAATGCTCAAGAGGTCACCGTACTGGATAGGTTGACCGCAGCCCCCGTTGTGCAACTATCACGCCTTGATGAACGCGGCTTTTTTTCAGGCGATGCAACAGACTTAGACGCTAATTTCACTTATATTTTGCAGGTTAACTGGGGCAATTCACAACAGGTTATTGAAGATCCGTACCGTTTCGGCACATTACTACACGATGCAGATACCAAAGGCCTCCAGCGTACTTTCTCATTTGAAACACTCGGTGCGCATGTACGCCAAGTGGGTGATATTACAGGTACGCATTTTTGTGTTTGGGCACCGAATGCCCAACGAGTCTCTGTCGTGGGCGCTTTTAACTTTTGGGACGGTCGCCGATACCCAATGCGCCATCATCCCGAAAATGGCCTTTGGGAAATCTTTCTTCCCGCGATTCAGGCAGGTACTCACTATCAATATGAAATATTAGATGCAAAAGGCGAAATACAATTAAAATCCGATCCTTATGCCTTTCGCAGCCAATTACGACCAGATACGACATCAATTGTTTCCCTGCTTCCAAAACAGCGCCACCCCACAGCACAGCAAATCCAATCGAACCAACGCAATGCCCCTATCTCTATTTATGAGGTTCACCTTGGTTCATGGCGGCGCTCAGCCAATAACCATAGTTGGCTCACTTACCGAGAACTGGCAGAAACATTACTTCCCTATGTTAAAGAGATAGGGTTCACCCATTTAGAAATATTGCCTATTAGCGAACACCCTTTTGATGGCTCATGGGGCTATCAGCCATTAGGTATCTACTCCCCTACCAGCCGTTTTGGGTCGCCGCAAGATTTGATTGACTTTGTTGATGAAGCACATCGATTAGGTATTAATGTGATCCTAGATTGGGTGCCCGGCCATTTTCCTTCGGATAATAGTGGGTTAGCCAATTTTGATGGTACGCCACTCTATGAGTATGCTGACCCAAAAGAAGGTAAGCACCGCGACTGGGATACTCTGATCTACGACTACCGCAGTCACGAGGTACGCCAGTTTTTATCCGATAATGCCGTCTATTGGGTAGATCGATTTGGCTTCGATGGCTTACGCGTTGATGCTGTTGCATCGATGATTTATCGCGATTATAGCCGCCCTGACGGCGAATGGATTGCAAACGAGTATGGTGGCAATATTAACCTTGAGGCCGTCAGTTTCTTACAGCATACCAACGAATTACTTCACCGTATCCAGCCTAATGTATTAATGGCCGCAGAAGAGTCGACAGACTTCTCTGGGGTGACATTGCCACCATCCCTTGGCGGACTTGGATTTAACTACAAATGGAATATGGGGTGGATGCATGACACGTTAAGCTATTTACAGCTAGACCCTATCGCCCGTAAATACCACCATAATAAAATGACATTCAGCGTGATGTATGCGTGGAGTGAAAACTACATATTGCCTCTATCTCACGATGAAGTTGTTCACGGTAAAGGTTCCTTATTGCGCAAAATGTCAGGCTCACCTGACCAAAAATTTGCCACGCTACGTGCCTATTATGGGTTTATGTGGGCGCACCCAGGTAAAAAGCTGCTGTTTATGGGGGGAGAAATCGCACAATGGCGTGAATGGGATCATGATGGGGAGTTAGATTGGCATCTGGTGGATATTCCTACCAGCCCGCATGCTGGTGTTCAACGTCTGATCAGAGATCTCAACGTTACTTATCGCAGTACACCCGCCCTGTACGATAACGATCACAATGAAAGTAGTTTTGAATGGGTGATCGTCGACGATCACGATAATTCGGTTTTTGCATTTATTCGCTACGCCGAAAATGGCGACCCGCTGCTTGTAATCAGCCATTTCACTCCAGTAACGCGAGCAGATTACCGCATTGGTGTCAGGCTACACGGTCAATATCAAGTCTTATTAAACACAAATGATTCACGCTATGGGGGCAGCGATAAGCATCCTGTTGCTCCTATTTCCAGCCAGCCAATCAAGGCACATGGTTGCCAGTATTCTATTGCATTGACGCTGCCACCGTTATCAACGCTATATCTGACCATAAAGCCAGCCACAAAGAAAAATAAGGAGTAAAAAATGAAAGTATTACATGTTTGTGCCGAGTTTTTTCCTTTATTAAAAACAGGTGGACTGGCTGACGTTGTTGCGGCACTCCCGCCCGCTCAGCGGCAACATGGTGCAGATGCGAGAGTCTTAGTGCCGGGTTTTCCTGCTATTATCAATCAACTTGCTGATAAACAAAAAGTCACGACCCTTAACACATTCGCAGGGGAAGTGACCTTATTTTATTGTCTATATAACGATACGCCATTATATCTTATTGAAGCACCGCACCTTTACCAACGAGAAGGTAGCCCCTATCACGATGGTTATAACAATGCCTATCAAGATAACTATCGCCGCTTTGGATTATTAGGTTTTATCGCCGCTGAACTCGCCAGAGGCTGTGACCCACTATGGCAAGCCGACATTGTACATGCTCATGATTGGCATGCTGCCCTAGCCTGTGCCTACCTTGCAGCCTATGGCTACCCTGCCCGCTGTATGTTCACCATCCATAATATCGCTTACCAAGGGCTATTTTCACCCCATCATATTCATGAACTGTGGTTGCCCCCTGAGTTTTACAACGTTGATGGAATGGAGTTTTTTGGTCAACTCTCATTTATGAAAGCAGGGCTATTTTACGCCGATCATACTAACGCCGTTAGCCCGACCTATGCCAAAGAGATCTTAAATCCGCATTATGCTTATGGCCTCGATGGGCTTTTAAATCTGCTCAACCACGAGCAGCGCTTAAGTGGTATTTTAAATGGCATAGATACTGAAGTCTGGTCACCTTCAAGTGATGCCTTAATTGCGCAAAAATACAGTGAGCGTAGTGTAAAAAATAAGGTAAAAAACAAACTGGCTTTGCAACAATCCCTCGGCCTTGCGCAACAAACGGATAAACCGCTCTTTGCTGTTGTTAGCCGAATGACCCGCCAAAAAGGTTTGGATCTGATCTTAGAAATCTTACCGGATCTACTGAGTTCTGGTAGTCAGTTTGTTTTACTTGGCAGCGGCGATCACGACCTCGAAAATGCCTATCGCCATGCTCAATCACAATATCCAGATCAGGTACGCGCGATTATTGGTTATGATGAGCCATTATCCCACCAAGTCATTGCAGGTGCAGACGTATTAATGGTGCCAAGTCGTTTTGAGCCATGTGGCCTGACACAGCTCTACGCGCTACGTTATGGCACGTTACCACTCGTGCGCAACACTGGTGGCCTAGCCGATACCGTGACAGATTGTTCATTGGAGGCGATAAAACGCAAAGAGGCAACAGGCTTTGTGTTTAATGAGAGTCATGCCGCCGATCTTAAATCCGCAATCGACCGCGCGTTAGCTTTGTGGGATTCTCCAGCACAATGGCAACAGGTCCAAAAAAATGCAATGGCAAAAGATGTGAGTTGGCAAAAGTCGGCGGAGGCGTATTTAAATATCTATCGAAGAGTGCTGGGGCGATGAGTTCTAGGCCCTGTAAATAATTCTATATATTTACCTATTTATAAAAGGTGGTCGTTCAAACGATCACCGAAATCAATAAATTTAAATGTTAGAGAAATTTCAATCATGCGGAATAATATTCTCAGGTAATTCGGCTACTGCTTAATATTGCAAGCAGTTTCTCTTTAGCAAATTAAAGAATATTATTCGTTTAATCTTATAGTGTGCTAATACCGGTTGATATTCATTTTCCAAATAAAAAAACGCTTGACGTTCGCTACTTTGAATAATTTTTTTGCTTTTTGCCGTCAGCGTCATGACATTATCTATATTCACAGTCAGTAAATTACTGCCTATTAATCGTGATTAAAATAACTTGTGAATCACTTGAAGCTCGGGATTAATCGAAATCAAGTCATCAATCATTTGGTGATAAATAGCGGGCATATTTTGCTTCCAGCCTACCATATCTGGGCGGTGGTCTATTGCCATGGGGGTTTTTAATAGCGGATGATCAATGATGGGTGTTGTCAAATCATGGCGGGCACGGAAATTTTTGACGGCTTGGTATTCAAACGGCCACGCTAATAAAATTTCCATATCAA
>NZ_JAMPQL010000028.1:0-73038 GCF_028482435.1 Providencia sp. PROV119 | reverse complement strand
AAAAATAGCGGGGCTTTTTAATGGAGAAATATCATGGCAACGCAGGGTTTTGATAAGCCAGATCAATTCCGGGAAGAACTGGATAAAAGCATTCCGAAAGAATAAAAAAAGCCCACACACCGCGGGCTAAGTACATCTGTTGAACTAATGAATATCACATTAAATGTAGTTGACGCATTCAAAATATGCAAGCGAATAATGAGCCTCTGAGAAATCAGGGGCTTTTTAATGGCAAAAAAATAGCCCCTGGTGTTGAGGCTTGAAAAGGAAATTATCTTTGCTGTGTACATCTTAAGGACGGCACTAATTCTATACAGAGTTTATTCAATTAGTTACATGGTAGTTAAAAATAAGTTTAATTATGTAAATTTATTTATCTTCCAATGAATCAGAAGCTTTTTAATAGGTGTAATTATCCCACCATTTAAGGGGGTGATCGCTATCTTGACTGCTAGGAACAGACTAGAAGTTGCTTAGCAGAGTATCGCTAAGCTGCGAACTTTACGCATTTCACCGCTCATTCACAGAGCAATTCTAAAACGTCGAATCCAATCACTTTGATATGAGCCTTCGAGGAAGTCAGTTATAGCTGGCGAGCTTCGACGGGCTGATTTCCTATGTGAACGAGGGTTCATTTCAAATGTAGGTAATACGTTATGAATAATATTATTCCTCTCGAATATGATGGGCACCCTGTGCGTTTTAATAACGACGGATGGATCAATGCTACCGATATAGCAGCTAAATTTGGGAAAGTGCCCAATGAGTGGGTCAGACTTCCTGAAACAATAGCCTATATTCAAGCACTTGAAGGTAGATACGGGAAAATCCCGTATGTAAAAACTAGCAAAGCTAGGAAAGATAGGGGTGGCGGAACATGGCTACACTCTAAATTAGCCGTGCGTTTCGCTCGCTGGCTGTCCGTTGATTTTGAAATATGGTGTGATGAACAAATTGATGCTCTTATCCGTGGCAATATGTCAGTTTATAACGATGAGAGAATCAATGCGATATTCTTACTTGATAAGCCAACATCATGGGAAAAGCGTTTTCAACAACCTTTCTATCAAGCATTAAGCCGAATGTCTGGCTTGCCTTATTCTGGTCATGTCGGCGGTTGCCCATCGTTATTTGGGATGATAACAGCTAAGTGGGTATATCAGGCTGTACTACCTGATTCTGTTTATGAAGAAGCTAAGCAGATGGCAAAGGACAGTAAAGATAAAATACACCAATACCTAAAACCAGAAGCTTTACAACTGGTGCAGGATCAATTAGTCGCTGTCACTACTTTAGCTAACGGTTGCATTGACTATAAAGATTTTGAAGCTAGATGCGTTCAGGCTTTTGGAAAGTCAGGAATGCAGGGACTTCTAGTCTTTCCAAGTAATCGGCAGCCATCACACACTGTAACATTACAATAGGTCGCTCAGCGGCCTTTTTTATTGGGTGGAATATGAAAACAGGAATCATCACATACAAGATGTCGCTTCGTCCATTCATGAAGCCAGTTTTAATTATCGCTGCCATTTTTCATATGGATTGGTTAGCGAATTTATGCTTCAAGAAAGAACTCGTTCTTGAGGGTGAGGAAGTAGAAATAAGCAGTTAAATAATAAGGTAAAGCATGACTACTGAACTAACAGCAAAAGAGAAAATCCGCTTAGGCTTACTTAGGCTAACAGGCAATAACACCGCAGCAACAGCAAAGGCAATTAAGCTCATCAACGACGACCAACTTGAATATGAGTTATTTGTCCAACTGTGGAATAGCAACAACGGCAACTTTGATAACGGCAGCGTAGACACGCTAACGAAAGTTGACTCTGTCTATCAGCGAGTGCAGGAAACAAAGAAAACGTTATTCAACGATGAAGTAGCAGAATAACCAATCACAAAGCTCATCATGGTGGGCTTTCTAATTTGTTATGAGGGAAACATTATGGGACAGCAATCAAATCAGGTTGGATGCCCTAGCAAACTGACTGACGATCTAATCGCTAAGGCAAAGGAATATCTATATGGCGGTTATAAAGAAAACGAAGGTCAGGTAATACCAAGTATCGCAGGTTTAGCTTGTTACCTAGGCATTGCTCGCTCTACTGTTTATGAATATGCAAAGCAGGATAGTGAGTTAGGTCATGAGTTTTCGGACACGTTAGACGGAATTATGGCTTTTCAGGAAATGAAGCTAATTAATAGTGGATTATCTGGTGATTTCAACTCAACAATAACTAAGTTGATGCTTGCCAATCATGGCTATAGTGAGAAGCAGGAAGTGGATCACAAATCCTCCGATAGCTCAATGTCACCAACAAAAATAGTTCTGGTTGCAGGAGGTAACAATGACGGTAGCGAGGATTGAAATACCGCCTAAATTAATTCCAGCATTCGAAGGTAACTATCGCTATCGCTGCTCACATGGTGGGCGTGGCTCAGCAAAGACAAGAACATTCGCATTAATGACAGCTATTCGTGGCTATATGGCTGCAATGAATGGTCAATCTGGCGTAATACTTTGTGCTCGTGAATACATGAACTCGCTAGAAGAATCATCCATGGAAGAGGTTAAGCAGGCGATTAGGTCTGTGCCTTGGCTCAATGACTTCTATGAGCTCGGTGAGAAATACATTCGTACTAAATGCCGCTCTGTTAGCTATGTATTCGCAGGGCTCCGGCATAATCTGGACAGTATCAAATCCAAGGCGAGAATATTAATCGCATGGGTTGATGAGGCTGAATCCGTGTCAGAGACGGCATGGACGAAACTGACCCCCACTGTTCGTGAAGCTGGTTCTGAAATATGGGTGACATGGAACCCTGAGAAAGATGGCAGTGCAACAGACAAGCGATTTAGAAAGGAGCCACCCGATAACGCAATCATTGTCGAGATGAACTACGATGATAACCCATGGTTTCCTTCCGTGTTAGAAGAAGAGCGCCTGAATGACCAAGCTAGACTAGATGCCGCTACTTATGCGTGGATATGGGAAGGCGCTTATCTTGAAAACTCTGACAAGCAAGTATTGGCAAATAAATACGTTGTTCAATCGTTTCCTGATGATTTATGGCAGAAAGCAGATAGATTACTGTTCGGTGCCGACTTTGGTTTTGCGAAAGACCCTAACACGCTTATTCGCATGTTCATCTTGGATGATTGCTTATACATCGAGCGCGAGGCTTATGGCGTAGGTGTTGAACTTGACCACATGCCAGCTTTTTACGATGAAATACCCGAAGCTCGTAAGTGGCCCATCAAAGCTGACTCCGCAAGACCGGAAACAATCAGCTATTTAAAGCGACAGGGATTTAATATTTCAGCCGCTAAAAAGTGGCAGGGCAGCGTAGAAGATGGCATCACATACTTGCGTGGTTTCAAGCAAATTATCATCCATCCTCGCTGTAAAGAAACAGCAAAAGAAGCCCGTCTCTACTCATACAAAACAGACCGCATCACTGGTGAAGTGCTTCCCGTCATTGAGGATGCGTATAACCACTGCTGGGATGCGGTTAGATATGGGCTTGATGGGTATATCACGCAAAAATCTAACGCAGGCCTACTGGTTCCAAAAAGATTACTGAGGCGATAATGCAAGAAAACATGAAACTAGCCGTCAATCACTTAGTGAATGATGCGATAGCTCGTGCCCGTATGGCTTTGGTAAATCCAACCATGGGGCTTGATGCTAAGCGATCATCAGCTTGGTGTGAATACGGATTTAAACAAGATTTAACCTTTGATGATTTATACAAACTATTTCGCCGTGGTGGGATTGCATACGGCGGAGTGACTAAACTAATTGGTACATGCTGGAAAACAGCACCACAGGTTATTGAAGGTGAAAAAGCAGATAAATCTAAAGATGAGACTGTCTGGGAAAAATCTTTCAAAAAAACAATTAACAAGCGCATATGGAAAGAGTTTAAAGAGGCAGATCAGCGTCGTCTTGTAGGTCGCTATTCTGGCCTAATCCTTCACATCAATGACAATGGTAAATGGCACGAGCCGGTTAAAGCCTCCAAGCTTTTGAGAAAGGTTACTCCTGCATGGGCTAGTGCGATAAAACCTACTGAATGGGTGACTGATATTAACTCGTCTGATTACGGTCAGCCTAAGATGTGGCAATACACCGAGTCATTACCGAATGGTGGAACTAGGAATATCAATATTCATCCTGACCGAGTGTTCATTCTTGGTGATTACTCCATTGATGCGATTGGCTTCCTTGAGCCGGCATACAACGCATTTGTGAGCCTTGAAAAGGTTGAGGGCGGTTCTGGTGAGTCATTCCTCAAGAATGCCGCCAGACAGCTATCAGTTAACTTTGACAAAGAAGCCAAAATTGATGATTTAGCAAGAGCATACGGCGTTGAAACGTCAGAGTTGCAGGAGATTTATAACGATGTCGCTAGGGAAATCAACATAGGCAATGACGCAGTTCTGATCACTCAGGGCGCTAACGTGAACCCGTTAGTTACTGCTGTATCAGACCCAACTCCTACATATAACGTCAATCTTCAAACTGCCGCCGCAGCAATGGACATCCCATCGAAAATACTTGTCGGCATGCAAACAGGTGAAAGAGCGAGCACCGAAGACCAGAAGTATTTCAATTCACGCTGTCAGTCGCGCAGGGAGGGTGAGCTTTCATTCGAAATAGAGGACTTCATTGACCACTTAACACGAATCAAGGTTCTAGAGCCTATTGTTGAGAAAACGGTTATTTGGGATGACCTGAACGAGCAATCAGCTACTGAGAAGCTCGATAGTGGTGAAAAGATGAGCCGTATAAATCAAGCATCACTAGCAACTGGCGAGCCTGTATTCACCGTTGAAGAGATTAGAACGGCAGCAGGGTATGAGAATGATGGTAGCGACCCGCTAGGTGAATTCGATGAAAATCCAGAAGATAAGGACCGCGATAAGAGTAGGAACGAAAGCCGATCCGACAGCGGTTGATAAATTGGAGCGCGGAGCAATGAAAGCCTTTGCAAAGCGCATTAAAAAAGTATCACAAGGCTACATACAGCTACTCAATAGAATCCCATCCGAGCCCGTAGTTAATAAAAAATACCAATTCGACCTAGACCCTAATTATCTGTCAATCATCCTGAGAGACGGTGAGCTCATGGTCGATGAGGTGTTATTGCAGGGTGGTGAATTCAATAACTTCTTTTTCAATGAGTACGTCAGCACAGCATATGAGCGAGGAACGGCGCAGGAATATGCAAACCTAGCGCAGCAATCGACAGTATATGCAGCGACGCAACAAAGCGTAGCAACGATATTGCTTAGTGAGCCTTATCAGCTTCGGATGGCGTTAGTTCGGGCTAGGGTGTTTGAAGAAATGAAAGGGCTGTCTGCGCAAGTCAAAGCAGATATGGCGCGTATTCTTACCGATGGTATAGCGAGGGGGCTAAATCCTCGTGAAGTTGCTAGAAATCTGAATGAGCAATCAGGCATAGAAATCCGTCGTGCTAATCGAGTGGCCAGAACGGAAATCACAACGGCATTACGCCGAGCCAGAATGGATGAGGCTG
Organism: Providencia sp. PROV119; assembly: GCF_028482435.1. NCBI lineage: Bacteria > Pseudomonadati > Pseudomonadota > Gammaproteobacteria > Enterobacterales > Morganellaceae > Providencia > Providencia sp. PROV119. The sequence goes on along the minus strand of NZ_JAMPQL010000028.1, from coordinate 67,497 downwards.
ATGAGGCTAGTGAAGTTCTAAACCTTGAAACTCGGCAGGTCCACATATCCGCGCTTAGTCCAACAACACGACCTAATCATGCGTCACGTCACGGCAAAATATTTACTACTGACGAGCAGCGTGATTGGTGGGCTAGAGATGGCAATTCAATTAACTGCAAGTGCTCGACGGTGACTATTCTGACCGACAAAGAAGGTAGGCCTTACAACGATACATTGCTCAATAAACTGAAAGAGGAAAAAGAAACCATGAAAGAACGTGGTTACCAATGGGCGGAGGAATAACGATGCCGATTCAAGTAAACGTCACGACCAAGGTTAATAGCGCATCAATCAGGCGTGAAACCTATAACGGCCGTGAGCACATCATCATCCCGAGTTACACACTGCCAGCAAACGTGATCATGAATGGCGGATTGTATCCAAGCACTGAAATCGATGCTCATTACAGAGGTCTAGAAGGCACTCTTGCTCCACTTGGGCATCCGACGGTAAATGGTGAGTTTGTATCAGCTTTGTCGGCTGAGGGCATCAATCAGGGGCATATTGGGGCGTGGAATCGAAATGTAGAGAAGGTCGGTAATCGAATCTATGTCGAAAAGTGGATTGATGTAAACAAGGCAAAAGAATCTGAAGGTGGTCGCGAAGTTTTGGCAAGGGTAGAAGCGCTGGAAAGCGGAGAAAGCTCAGAGCCAATTCATACCAGCGTGGCTGTTTTCTTGGAGAAACTCGAAGCCAACGAAGAACAGAAAGCGCAAGGCTATAACTGGATTGCAAAAATTCACAGCATGGATCATGACGCAATATTACTTCATGAATCTGGTGCAGCAACACCAACTCAAGGTGTTGGGATGATGGTTAATGCTGACCAAGCAACTGAGATGCAAATCAATAACGGTGCGCTTACTGGCGAAACCTATCGCGAGAAAGAACACAAGTTAACGATGGCGGCTCGCAAGCAGTTTGCTACTGGTAATGAGTTTGTATGGGTATCTGATTTCACTGATACACACGCAGTCATCATCGTAGATAACGGCACGGCCAAATTGCATTCCTACACTAACGAAGATGGCGTTATCACATTTGATACTCAAGGCGAAGAAGTGGAGCGCCAAGAGTCATGGGTCAAAGTGGTAACAAATAAACTTAAATCGGTATTCAGTAAACCGCAGGCAAGCCCTGCAATCAATAACAGTACGGAGGGCGACATGCCTTTAACTCAAGAAGAAAAGAAAGAACTCGTAGGTGATATTGCTCAGGCATTAGCAGCGAACCTTGCTGAGCAACTAAAGCCAATCAATGAAAAGGTTGATGCGTTACAGGTTAACCACAAGAAGCTGGAAGAATCATTAACCGCAAACCAACGTGCAGAAGAAGCCGAAATGCGCAAAGAGGTAGCAGCTAAATATGGCGAAGTGGTTGCAAATTCACTACAAGGCCAAGCATTAATCGATATGCACAAGCAACTCGGTGAAGCAGCATCATTAGCTGGCAACTCAGTCGCACAGCAAGAGCAAGTTGGCGCACCAAACCCAGCGGAATACTTTAAGGGAGCTCAATAATGACCACTAGTCGTTACCGCCGTGTAAATCTTGACGGCAAATCAATCACAGAAACACGCGCAGCAAAGGCGAATGTGTTGCCCGGTACTTTCGTGGTTATTGATGCAGATGATGAGTTTGCACAAGCCACAGCATTAACTGGTCGCATCTACATTACCAATCCAGCGTATCACCAAGGTCTGACAATTCGTGATGCTATTCCTGCTGGTGACTCTGTTGTCGGTGAGTATGTAGAAGAAGGTCGAGAGTTGGCTGTATTGGTTCCTGCTGGAACTTATAAAAAAGACTCTCCGATCAAGCTCGGTGCTGATGGTAAAGGCGCTCTTGCATCTGCTGATACAGAATCAGTAATTGGCTACTCTCAAGATGAAGTGACGCTAAAAGATGATGATTTCATTCGTGTTCGCTTTCGTGTTGGCACTGTAGCTACTGCAACTACTGATTAATAAAAGGAAAAAACATGTTTTATACTGCTGAAACTTTAGCAACAAATAGCCGACTGCAACGTCAGTGGGATAGCCTATGGGCTACACGTAATATCTATAACACGCAACATAACTTGATGATTAACCAGTATCGGAACGTGATGGACGGTGAGACGTTAGCGGCAAACCAAGTTGGCGGCTTCACTCGTGAATTTTGGGCTGAGATTGACCGTAATATTATCCAACTCCGCGACCAAGAAACAGGCATGGAAATCGTCAATGATTTAATGGGCCTGCAAACAGTGTTACCAATTGGCAAAACAGCGAAACTGTATAACGTGGTTGGCGATATTGCTGATGACGTATCAATCAGCATCGATGGTCAAGCACCATATTCGCATGATCACACTGGATACGACTCAGACGGTGACCCAATTCCAGTATTCACCGCAGGTTATGGTGTTAACTGGCGTCATGCGGCAGGGCTAAGCACTGTTGGCATCGACTTAGTGTTAGATTCTCAAACCGCGAAGATGCGCCAATTCAACAAGAAAATTGTTAATTACTTCCTGAATGGTGACGACAAAATCAGCGTTGATGGTTACAAAGGCCAAGGCATGAAGAATCACCGCAACACAGCGAAAATCGACTTGGGAGCTTCTGGTGCTAATATCGATTTAACCACTGCTGACTTGCCTGCATTGTTAGCGTTCTTTGGTTTTGGTGGTGCGTTCGGCCAGACTGCATTCAACAACAAAGTAGACGCTTACGATGTTATGTGGGTGAGCTATGAGGCATGGGGTAACCTGATTAAGCCTACAGTGGTTGCGGTTGGCGCAGGTGCTGGTAATAGCGTAGTGAATGGTCGTGTTATCGATACATTACTGCCGTATGCTGGCGTGAAAGAAATTCGCCCGACTTATGCGCTTAAAGGTACTGAGTTCATTGCGTATCAGCGTCGCAAAGATGTGGTGACTCCTTTAGTTGGCATGGCGACTGGTGTTGTTCCTAAGCCTCGTTTTATGCCACAGGATAACTACAATTTCCAAATCATGTGCGCGGCAGGTCTGCAAATCACTCGTGATGGCGAAGGTAAGTCTGGCGTGGTTTATGGCGCGAAACTGAGCTAAGGAGATAAAAATGGCTAAGTATGAAGTTATTATCCCTTGGTATGGTGTCGAAAAAGGTGAGGTTGTTGATATTGAAAGCCTTCACCCCGCACTGAAACCAAATGTTCGGAAGTTATCAATTGAGGCTGCTGAATTAGTCCCATCCACACCGAAAGCCAAGTCGAAGAAAGACAAAGAAGAATAGCCGCGAAAGCGGTTTTTTATGCCCTCGAAAGAGGGCTTTGCTTTGTGAGGTAATCATGATCACAAAAGAGCAAGCCAAAGAATACCTGACGGGGCAGGGCATAGAGTTGCCTGATTTTATTCTCGACGCGTTGATTGAGCAGGTAGGCAGCATTCAGGAATGCCTTGATAAGCATTATCCAGAGGCAACCGCACTATTGATTCAGATGTATTTGCTTGCGCTGATGGCACTTGGTCAGGGTGATAAGTATATCAGCTCGCAATCAGCCCCCAACGGTGCGTCACGGTCATTTCGGTATCAATCCTTTGGTGATAGATGGAAAGCGGCTATATCGCTTCTACGTAGCTTAGATAAGTACGGATGCGCTAATGGTCTAATCCCCTCTGACCCGACCCAAACAGCACATGCTGGATTGTGGATAGCTAAAGGTGGCTGCATGTGTGGAGGTGGTCGATGAGCACTACCGCTAACTGGTCATATACCAATGTCGCTACTGTTTACCCTGTCATTCATGGTGGCGGCGAGTGGGGGGATGAAACCACCTACGGGCTTCCTTATCTTATTGACTGCACATGGCAATCTAGCAATGAAGTTGTGAAAGATGACATGGGGAAAGAGTTTGTTACCAACAACGTATTTTTCACTGAGTTAAAACGCAACGGCGTAGATGTACAAAAGCCAGAGCGAGGTTTCTACATTGCCAAAGGCGATACCACTTCTCAATCTGACCCTAGAGTCGCAGGAGCTGACATCATCATCACAGTTAAAGAAGATGATATGAGCTTTTTCGGGGAAGATCCCGATTATGAAATAAGGACTTGATATGGCTGGCAGAGTTAGAGGGCTTGACCGTGCAAGGCGCAATACACGAGCGTTTATTAACGCAACAACAAAAAAAGCGGAAACAGCAATACATAAAGCGATCCTTGTCGGTGCTGAGCTGTCTGCTGTGTATACCCCCATCGATACATCAACATTGATTAACTCTCAGTTCAGAGAAACGAAAATAAACGGCACTCGGATAACAGGGCGTGTGGGTTATAGCGCAAGTTATGCGGTGTATGTCCATGATCCTAAAGTGAAGCAAAACTTTAAGCGCAGTTCAGCAAAAAAAGAGTTTTTGAAATCTGCATTTGAAGAGTCCGAGTCTCGCATACATGAAGTGATAACAAGGGAGCTGAGAGTGTGATTATTGATGATTTTCTTGACTACTTAAAGCGCGGTGGACTTACTGATGGATTCATTGTTCAACGCTTAGACTGGAAAGAGCGTCCAGAAACTAAAATCCAGCAATATATTGTTATCCGTCCTGCTAGTGGTTCTGGTCGGTTGGGTGAGTTGAGTGCAGATGATTATGTAGATGTTATTCTCGTGTCCGCACAAGATGACCCAATCCCCGCATTAACTCGCGCTGATGAAATACTCAAATATGTCGCGGCAAATCCTAGTGACTGTAATCTCAACTCAGTTTTTAACATGGGTGGGTTGCCATCAGGAATTGTAACCACAGAAAACCGAACGATATTCAGGCTCTCATTCCGCTGCTTATCATAAACAAACAAATCTCAAACTAGGTCGCCAATGTGCGGCCTTTTTTATTTTCTATAGAAAGAGGTAAAACATGGCTAACTGCCCCGTACAAACTAACAAGTTGATTGGGCGCAATGCAGTTATTCGTATTGCTCCTGGCTGCCCTGACCAAGTTCCAGCGCAGTCTGCATTTAAGCGGATTGGCGCGATTACAACAAAGTCCTTTGATTTATCACCAAATTCGATTACGTCAGAGGCAGACGATACAAAAGGCCTAATAGAAAACATTGTTACCAACATGGATCTCTCTATCTCATTCGACGGAGAGTATCGCAAGAGAGACAAAGATACTGACTTTGGGCCATTAAAGCTATTACAGGAGATCCCTAAAGAAGTGCAAATGGGTCGCCAGCCTGCTTATTGGGTGCAGATGGACTTCACTGGAGAGGATGCTGTTGTTCTTCAAGGGTATTTTGTATTCACATCTTGGTCTTCTGAGTTTCCAGCATCAGAAATCGCCACTTACTCGGGAGAGTTAAAAGTATCTGATGCTGACTCGATTGAATGGCTAGTTGAGGAAGTTGCAGTAACAGGAGTGTCAGTCACGCCCGCAACATTGAGCGTAAAAGCAGGTGAAACAGGCACGTTCACAGTTAACTTCACGCCAACAGATGCAACCAATAAGAGCTACACGGTTGTAAGTGATAAGACCAACTTTGCAACAGTAAGTAAGCTAGCGAATGTTGTCACTGTCACAGGCGTAGCAGCAGGAACAGCAAATGTAACTGTCACATCTGAAGATGGTGCGAAAACAGCTAAGTGTGTAGTCACTGTCACGGCTGCTTAATATTACAAAGGGTGCTTTCGAGTGCCCTTGATAATATTTTCAGGGGGAAAAATGGCAGCAAGAAAGGAATATGGCGAATTCATAATATCAACGCCTGACAAAGATTATTTTTTCAAGCCTTCATTTGATGCGATGACAAGAATAGGAACGCCAGAGCAGATTGTTAATGCACTTACTCTGATAAGCGGGGCGGAGGCTCAGGCATTAATTGCTCGCGCCAAACATGCTTATGGAGAGGTTCCTGATTGGCTATTTAGAGCGTTAAAAAAACCAGCCTACGGACGCAGCGTTTTATCAACATCAATGATGGTAATGCAAGCTTGCTGTAATGATGATTGCGATGAGCTGATAGGCGAGTGGAAGCCAAGTAGAAATGGCTCAACATACAGGCTAGGCAAGATGCCTGTCACATCCATAATTGTGTTGGCTAATGAGTTAATGATGCATGGCATTGTTGGCAAAGTAAAGGTTAGAAAGCTTCAGCGTAACGAAGGTAAAAACGAATTTACAGATAGCTTTAATGCTATTGAGTACATCAATGCTGCTCGAGCTCATTTTGGAATGAGTCGTGAGGAGGCGGAGCAATTAACCATGACCGAGTTCGTCATGATGCTAAAAGCTAAATATCCAGACGAGAAGGGTTTCACTCGCGAAGAATATGATGAAATCATGAAAGCCGATGACCAGCGTAATGAAGATCTGGCAACAGGTAAGCGCCGATTGGTGAGTAGGAAATAACACTAAGTAGGGCAGCAATGCCCTAGTATCAATGCGCCAACTAGGTATCATTGTGTATGTATACAGTGGTTTGGCGCTATGGTTGCATTCTACGAGTTATTTTTATGTAGGTGTGGATTGCTCATAGTCTAGCAAGAGTCTAGCTATGTCTCTTTTGATAGTTAGGCCGATAGTCTTTGAAGTGTTATGGGTAGACTATCTTCACAACCGGGGTTGTTAAGTTAACTTAAAAACTCTAATATACTCCAAGGTATATTTAGCAATTTGATAAGGCATGAAAATGAATCCTTTACTAAAACATTGTTATGCAGCGATTTTATCGGGTGGAATACTGAGTGTTCCTTCGTATTCGCTCGCTGACGTATGTAACGATAAGGAGTCGCATGTCATGAAGAGAAATGTGATTGATAATGTTACAGAGCTTAAGGCTGAGTATGCAGAAAGAAATCAGATAGTGGCTAACCTAGCCGATCAGATTAATGCATATTACTTTAGCTTGTTGGAAATGGACGAGGATCAAATCCGTGGCGTTATGATACAAAACGGACTAGAAGAAAATAAAGCTTGCGAAGCTGTCTTGAGAGGGTTTGAAAATGTTCTCAGGGTTAGGGTTAAGCAAGACGACTTGTCCGACGAAGAAAAAACGGAAATGAAGTCATACTTGCGAACTGTTGCTAAGGCTAGATATGCAATAGCTCGCTTAAATGATTTCTCTCGTCAGTTATTCACTATCCCTAAAACGTTCGAAAGTGATATAGACTTTAATGCTTTGAGGGAATTAGCTGATTACACAACCAATAAAATAATTTCAGGCGACTACTCCTTTACTGGCTAATTCATGGACGAAATAGAAGTAACTATAAACGAGCAAACAAGAAATCAATTTTTTGGCGACTTATTCCAAAAACATTTAGATCTCGAAGCTAAGCTACTCAAAGACTTTAAAAAGTATAAGTCAGGTGAGGGGATTCCTAGTTATTTCGGAAGAGATGTTTCATACGTTAAGCCATATTCAGCTGAAAAAGCTTGCTTGATGCATATTCATTTAAAAATACCACCAGATAAATTTCCAGATGATAGAGTTCAATATTATAGAACTCACAAAAAAGGAAATCCTGAAAAAGATATCTGCTTGGTGTATGTGCAAGGGCTTCTTGAAGATCACCGATACTCAATTATAGCCATACTACATCCTGATGCTCACCTGAAAGCACAAGACTATAAGGTCATGGATGAGCTGGCGCAAATAGCCCAAAAATTTAGAGATGAAAACTAACCCACTCCGGTGGGTTTTTTATTTTAGCTAAAGGCCTCGTCGCGTTGACGGGGCTTTTCTTTTTCTAGGAGAAAGAAATGTCAACGAATCTAGGCGAGATAGTATACGACGTATCGATGGATGTTCAGCAGCTACTTGTTTCCCAACGTGTGCTTGAACAAAGACTAGGCCGACTTGATAGTAGCTTCGATAGAACATCTCGTTCAGTTGATAATGCCAGCGAATCGATGTTCAGTTTTTCAAAAGCGGCAATGGCTGTCACGTCTGCAATAAGTGCTGGTGTTATCATTAATGCTGTAGACGAGTGGGGGCAAATGGCTGCTCGTATAAAAATGGCGTTAGACTCGGCAGAGGGAAGCATCGAAAAGTATGGAGAAATACAGAAGAGATTTCTTGAAATTAGCAATAGAAATGGTAAGGCTGTAGAGACAACTCAAGAAATTTACGCCGGATCTGCATCTGCAATGAAAGAGCTCGGCTATAACACAGAACAAACAATTGATTATATTGAATCACTTTCCTCTGCATTCACTTTAAATGCAACAAGCGCCATGCAAACAGAATCAGCAACTAACGCTCTAAATCGAGCAATGGTGACTGGTGTTTTAAGGGGGAACGATTGGCATTCTGTATTAAACGCTATGCCGTCTGTTGTGGGTAACATTGCCAAAGAATTATCTAAGTTACGAGGAGGGGTTAAAGTAACGGAGAACGATGTTAAGAAAATGGCAATGACAACTGGCGTTTCAATGAAGTTATTTATTGATTCCATGAGGGGCGCGAAAGATGAAAACAATGCATTGGCTGACTCGATGGACAACACTGTTGCAGATGGCTTCACAAAACTAGCGAACTCAGCCAAAGCATACTTTGGGGAACTTAATCAGGGCCTTGGGGTAACAAGAACAATGTCTGCTGGTTTTGCCGTTCTGTCAGAAAACTTTGATAAAGTTGCTTCGGCAGCAGCTATTGCTGCCATTGTGATTGGCTCAAGATACGCAACATCTCTGTCGGCATCGGTCAAAGCTAAGTTCTCTGATATAGCCGCAAGTACCGCACAAGCAAAAGCAACACATCAAGCAGCACTAGCAGATCAATACGCTGCTACAACAAAAGTAAGAAAGACTTGGGCAGACAAAGAGGCCGCACTATCAGCAGTTGCTTTGGCTCAGGCTGAGTATCAGGTGGCTAGAGGGTCTGCGGCAGAAGCGCTAGCTCTAGATAACCTGATAGCAAAAAAAAGAATAGCAACAAATGCGTCAATAGCACACACACAGGCTGAGAAAGCAGAGGCGGCGGCTATCGCAAACACCGCTACAGCAGCAAGGGCGGCTAGTTTCGGTGTAAATGCGCTTAAGTCTGGTTTGGCATTGCTTGGTGGCCCTTTAGGGGTTGCAATGCTGGCTGGAGGTGCTCTTTTGTACTTTTGGCAAGAGGCGGAGACAGCTAAACAGAAGGCATTAGATTTTGCTGATGCAATCGAAGAATTAAAAAACAAAATCAAAGAGATGTCTTACGAGTCACTGAAAGGGGCAATCGCAGATGCCAATGACTCCATTGATGAACAAAAGAAAGTTATTGAAGAGCTTGAGGAAGAGCTAGAGGGGTTAAGAACTAAATATAAATATCTAAAAACAGATTATCGCGGTTGGGTAGATGTGTCATCTAAGTTGGCGGATGCTCAAAGGAAAGTAGATCAAAAAACTAGAGATCTAAAAGAAGCACAAGACAAATTAGCAAGAACAACCAAGTTTGTAACCATGGCCACTGAAGAGATGACGTCTAAAGTGTCTGATGCCACCTCGGTATTTACAGAGTCAATCAGCAAAGGTAATTCACTTGCTCAATCTGTCGGCTTGTTGGCAGCTAAACTAAAAGAGGCTGCTGATGCGCAAAGGGATTTGAACGATGCGCAGGGGGAGATGCCAAAAACGGAAGCTGGTGAGAAATATATACAAAGCCTGAAAGACCAAAATAAATTATTGGAAATTCAGGACAAGAAAAAGAGAGCAATAACAAAAGCAGAAATAGAAGCAAAAAAAGTAACAGAAAATCCAGAACAAATCGAAGAGGCTAAAAAATTAGCGGAGAAAAACTACGAGCTAACCGAAGCAGAAAGAAAGCGTGAATCAGCAGCAAAGAAATCAACATCGTCTGACGAATCAGAAGCAAAGAAGCGCGCAACACAACTCGCCGAATTAGCCAACGCAAACAAAGTCGCGGCGCTAGAAACAAAAGGCTTGCACAGAGAAGCAGCGATACTTGAAGCAGTTTTAAAACTTGGCAAAAAAGCCACGAAAGCGCAGATTGAAGAAATATCTGAGCTTGCTGGAAAGGAGTTCGACTTAAAACAGGCCATCAAAGATAGGGAGGACGCTTACAAGCAAAATTTAGGACTACAAGCTGCAAGAGAGCAGAAGTTAGCATTAGAGCAACTAGATAGGCAACTTAACGCCAACCTAGTCACAGAGGAACAATATCAGAAACGTCGAGCTGAAATAAATGCGGAATACTCTAAGAAGATTGCAGAGGAAAACGCCAAATCAGTCATAACACCTACGCAAGAAATGGCAGGTCAGTTAGACCCTGTTCAACGATTAGCTAATGAGAACGCTCAAAAGCTCGCTTTAATCCAAGAGTATGTTAATCAAAAAGTTCTTACTGAAGAGCAAGGCTTAGCATTAATGAATGCTGCTAATAGAGAATATGAGCAGTCTAGATTTGATGCAATGTGGGGGCTTTGGAAGGGTCAGAATGATTTAAACAACCTCATGGGAACTGCGATAGATTCATTGAGCAGCGGAACAGCAACGGCGGTTTCGGCTATGTTATCTGGAACGCAATCGGCTGGTGACGCTATGCGTAACTTGGCTAACACAGCCTTGAACGCGATGGTACAGCAATTAATGCAAATGGCAGTTCAGGCGCTAATTACCAGAACAATACTAGGTACTTTTATGGGCGGACTGGGTGCTATTCCTAATATAGCCAGCGTAGCAAGTAGCGTTACATCACTGTCTAATATTGGTGGCATGGGTATGCCTACTGATTTTAGAAGCTATGGCGGAGGTCGTTACAATGGCGGATCAGTAAACCCAAATAGTTACTATCGTTTTGGTGAGGGCGGTAAGCCAGAGATTTTACGGACAAGTTCTGGGAAAAACTATCTCTTGCCTGGTGAGGGTGGGAAAGTAATTCCTAACAAAGACTTGCAAGGAGGCGGTAGCCTTCCTCCGATTATCAATGTTTATCAACAAGCCTCTGGTGCAACAGTTGATGTATCCACTGAGAAAGGTTTAAATGAACAAGATGTAATTAATATTGTTGTCCGCAGCATTGCAGAGGGAAGAGAAGTAAGCGGAGCAATGGCGACTTACCATAATGCAAGCAGGAAAGCTCTAGGAGGTTTTTAGTGTCATCACTAATTTTTTATATTCAAGAGGATATGGCTTTTATTGCCATGGATACATTAGCAGTTACAGCAGAAGGCAATCCTTATCTATTCACTAATAAATTCACATACCTCCAGACCCTAAATACTGTTATCTGTGGGTTAGGGCTTGGTGGATTCGGGTCTGAATGGGCTGAAAATGTAAACAGAAACATGAGGGTCGCTGATATAGAGCACTTGAATTATTTCTCAGAGGAAGAGCTTAGAAAATTATATGCGGAGTATTGCCAAAGGTATAACTTATCAGGTACTGAGAGCTCAACTATTTATCACATAGGATATTCACAAGAAGAAGCTAAAATGGTTGCTTTCGCCTTTAGATCACTTAATAGCTTTAAGTGCGAAAGGCTTCCATATGGAACGGCAGTTAAACCAGAGTGTGAGATTTTAGAAGGTAACCTAATCGAGAATATTCCGACCATGATGCAAATGCAGCGAGACATCCAAAAAAATCAACCTGAAGATAGTCGCATTTATATAGGTGGTGAGGTGAGAGCTATTCACTTGGAAAAAGATAAAGCCACATATTACAATCTTGGTGAGTTTAATGACTACCAAGAAAACAAGCGCTATATATTTGGATAACCCGCTACGGCGGGTTTTTTAATGGATATCACATGGAAATAATCGACTACCCTGAATGGTTCCCGTTACCACAAAAAGCGGATAAGAACATGACGTTTGACACTGGGTTTCGAACGGACCAGCCTCAAGTTGGGGCACCGATATTCCAGAAGCTAACGGATGACATTAAAACGGTTTGGAATGTTAAATGGATATTCCAACTAGGTGAAGAAAGGGCTTTTCAGCAATGGTTGAGAAGCCCTAATTATTTGGATAACTGTACTAAGTGGTTCAGGATGCCGATTAATCTTGGTGGTTCTGGGCTGCAACCACAGGAGCTTCACTTTGTTAGTTATCCAGTGCAAACGTCGATTAATGGCAGCGTAGTAACTTGGACGGGCTCGGTTATCTGTCGCAAGCTGTTTAATGAAGATGACGAGTTTGGCGATTTAATTGTTGAGATACCGCCGAGAGATTGGGGTCTACTCGATATCGTTGTCACCGAGCGTCTACCTCGATGCAAGGGGGGGGAATGAAGTTAAGAGAGTACAGAGCGCAACGACCGATGCGCACATTCTACGAAACCATCCAGTTCTATCACCCATCATTCGGAAACATTCATTTAGTCAGCTTGCAGATAGAGCCTAAGGTATTGGGCGGTGTTGAGTATCAGCCGTGTAACTTTGAGCTAGCAGAGAGCCAGCAGAGTAAAACGCCGATTATCGATGCGTCGGTTAAGTTTAGCCGAGTCGCGCAGGACTTTAAGCAGCAGCTCAAGTTATGGCGGTCAAATACTCGAATGAAGCCAATTATCGCAACGTTCAGGTTATTTGACTCAGCCGACAAAGATAATCCGATAAGCGAGTGGTCGCTGTACGTGAAAGACTGCTCACTTGATGCCGAATCGGTCACTGTCACGCTGTCGATGAATAACCCGCTGAATAAGAACGTTGGGCGTATTTACACGATGGAAGAGTTCACAGGCTTGGAGACGGTTTAATGACGAAATTAGAGTTTATTAATCTGATGATAGGCAAGCCGTGGAAGAATCGGGCGTGTACGTTTGAGGCGTGTGATTGCTGGGGCTTAGTGGTCTTATATTTTAGGTACGTACTGGGTACGGAAATTCATCATGATGCTGGCTACGAATCGGACCATGATTTTGTAACTTGCTATGAGAATGAAGTCGAATTCTGGCAACGTACCGACCACCCAGTAGATGACGGGATATTCATTGGTTATCGCGGCTCTCAGCCAGCTCACATCGGGTTAATTATCGATGGCAATGCATTCCATAGTCGCGGCGAGAATGGGGCTGTAAGAATGGATAGGCTCATTGTGCTTGAGAAGAAATTCACGAAATTGGAGTTTATGAAATATGCCGATAGTTGAAATTCAGCTAGTAGCGGGAACACCTAAAGAAAGAGTCGATTTAAAAGTCGGCTCTTTTTTTTATAGCGATTTTCTAGTGCATCAACAGTTGCATACCGATGTGGTGATTATCGTTAACGGGCGTGAGCTGCAAGAAGATGACGAGTTAGATTTCGAGATAACACCAACTCACTTTATTCAAGTGTTCGATCAACCAAAGAGCGTTATCGGCGATATCCTGAATCCCGTGTTCAACCTTGTCACAAAAGTATTCTCGTTTCTTGCACCAAAAACGCCGTCATTTTCTGTGGCTGAGTCGAATGTTAAAGATAGCCCGAATAACCGGCTCACAGGGCAAACGAACGTTGCTCGGGCATACCAAGCAAGACCAGAAATTCACGGTCAAGTAAGGGCGTTCCCTGACCTCATTCAGCAATCGATGTTTGAGTATAACAACAACCTCAAGACAGTAACCGAGTGGCTAAACATCGGTATTGGTGAGTATAAAACGGAAAGCATCCGATTTGCTGAGTCTGATTTCACGGCGATGGCAGGCGCTAGTTACAAGATATACAAGCCAAAAGAAGTTATCCCGCTGATTAACGAGGGATTTGAGTTTCCTGATATCGACGGTCAAGAATTGCCGGGGCCTAATGAAAGCAAAGATATCCCACAGCAAACCGCAACCGCTAACGAAGTGGTTTCAGGTGAGATAAAAGGCGGTGAGGTTGCGATAAAAATCGTTAAGCAAGATGAGTTTGAATACTTCTACGAACTGACAAAGCCACGCTCCATCTCAATGACTGTGAATGTGAGCTACGACACGCCGCAGGGCTCTGTAACTAAAGATGTAAAAATCGACGCTCAGTTAGTTGATGCTAAAGAGAGTGACGATGGCTCATTGATTAACCCAGTTGAGTATTACGAATTCTTCTTTACTAACCTAAGCGGAACTGATTTAGCGCAACTTCCACCTAATGCAGTAGTGAACACAACGAAATTCATTCTGTATGACAATCAGTTTTTAACAGTGGGCCCGTTCTTTTCCCCTGTTGATGGTGACCAAATGTGGATCCACTTACAAGCGCAACTTGGTGGAGGTGATAACTGCAATGCAACTGTCGAAATCTGGAAGGTAAATGCGGATAACGAGGAGATAGCTGGCACTCGTCAAAGTTTCAATACTGCACTAAGCGCTAACAACGGCGCGCGAGTTTATTACAAAACAGACAAAGTAACTCTTAATTCAGGGCGTGGCCGTTACGCTGTGCAGCTCACTCGTCGCAATAACAGCAGCGACCAGAGCATCATGAAAATCGAAAACGCTCACATTGTCCGAGTTCGTGAGAATGTCGTTTTTGAGAATGACACGATTGTTAATGTGTCAGTAAGAGCCACCGAAGCGCCAACAGGAGCAAGAGAGCGCAAGTATAATTTATTGGCCACGCGCATGGTTATTTCGTATGACCGAGCATCAAAGCAAGTTGATTATACGCTCAGGCCATCGCGGAGTTTTGCTGATGCAGTGCTGCATACATGGTTAATTACTGCTGGCGAAAGTGAGAAAAATATCGATATCGACGGGCTGTATCGGATTTACGATAGCTTGCCTGATGAGCGCCTAGGGTATTTCGACTACACATTTGACGATGAGGATATTTCCCTTGGTCAACGCATCGAAACTATCTGTAATGCTGCGAGAGTAACTGCTTATTTCGATAATGCAGTCCTTACTTTTTCCCGCGAACAGTCCAGTGAATTCCCAATGACCACATTCAACCGTTCTAACATCACAGGTAACGACATGAAAATTTCCTATGACATGTCGATGCCAAGTGGGTATGACGGAATTGAACTTGAATATGTCGAACCGGTTCGCAACAAGAAAGACTATATCCGATTTCGAGTTGATGAAAATGGCATTACGGAAGGGTTATCACGCACGCCGAATAAGATTGTTTTGCAGGGTTGCCGAAATCGCTACCAAGCAATGGATAGGGCGCTGTTAGAAGCTAATCGACTCATTCACCAACGGACAAGTATCAGTCTGACAACTCTTGCAGATGGCGGGAATGTGTACCCGTCAGACATGGTGCTGATAGCCGATACTTACGACTCAAATCAGCAAGCAGGTTACATAACTGAGAGAAAGGGAGAGGTATTCACAACCAGTGAGAAAATCAAATTTGATGAGGAAATGTGGGTGTATCTCACTGACTCGATGGGTTACACAACACAGAAGTTCAAAGCAGAGCCTAGACAAGATACTGAGTTCGGCTTTATCGCAAGTGTGCCAGAAGATATTGAGCTCAATTTCTATGATGGATATCGAGTGCAGTCACCATCGCGGTACGTTATCGCAACGTCAGTGGAAACTGAAAGCATCAAATGGGTGATAACCGATAAACGCCCACTCGGTGGCGAACGCTACACGATAACAGCAACTGAATATTTCGACGCAAAAGCAGACTATAACGCATAACGGCAAAATTAGGAGAGGACAACTTATGTCTACAGTACCAACAAACAAACCTGTACCAAGTAAAGAAATGCGTGATTTAGCTTATAACGCAGAAAGAATTGATGAGTTCGTTACATCATTACAGCACGAATATAAAGATAGATTCGGACAGTGCCACCGAACTATCGAGGGAATTAACTGGGTTGCAACTCAGCTCATTGAACGATTTAAAGTTGAAATGGAGCAGGCTATTTTAGTCGCTGGATACGTACCAGTTGGCACATTCCAAGAGGGTGCAGAGTTAGCCAATAGAAATGAAACAGTGTTGTGGAAACTGCCAGATGGCGATGGAGACCACTACCGTTGGGATGGCGACTTACCTAAACCCGTTCCAGCAGGCTCAACTCCACAATCAACTGGAGGCATCGGTAAAGGCGCTTGGGTTAGTGTTGGGGATGCTAGTTTGAGAGGGGAGTTATCTGCCAATGATGGGTCTAAGCTTATTGGGGTAAATGATGGCGTTAACCTTGATGATTATTTGGGTAATTTACCTTGTGATACGATTGTTTTTACTGAGCAGGATGCTATATCAGCATTTACAATTCACGACCACGTTTTATTAAGAGCGGAGCGTATTGATGGAACAATAGAAATACCAACTCATAAAACTCTGACTGTACTGCCTCCTATCGGGCAAAAAAGAAATTTACTTGGCGGGACTGGTAAAAAATTCATACTCAATAGAAGCTCTCAGTTTTATGCGCCTAGCCTAGTATGTCTAGATTACGAAATGGATGTTGTGACAATTAAAGGCTCTACAAGACCTGCAATGATTCTAGGTGTAGGAAGGCCTGTGATTGCTAACTTCACAATTGAAAGTGAATACCGGAAAGGTAGGGGGCTAGTGCTTGATGCTAGCACAGGGTCTGACAATAAATCAGGTATCATTGCAGGAATTCAAGTTAATGCTTCAATTAAAGGAATGGATACTGCTTATGAAGAAATAGCATCTCGAAATGGTACAGAGTCAGATGCTACATACATAAACAACAATGATATTAATCTAACCATATGGCAATGTCGTAGAGGACTTATACAACAAGAATACACCCATGGTGCAATTAATAAGTTAGAGATAGCCGCGAATAACTACTTTATCAACTATCAGACTGATGCACAGTCAGAGGATGTTATTCATATTTATGGGGTAAGAAATACGGTTGATGGTCATGTATGGGATTATGAATACCCTAAATTACATTCAACTTCAATTTTAGTGAAAGGGGTAGCGAATATAGTTGGTAGCCGTAACTTCCCGTCAATAACAAATCAGTTTGTTACTGTTGATAACTTTGTAAATTCTAGAAATACGTACATTGGTAGCACATATGGAACCGATAGACAAGACATAGGGCAATTCACATTACTTCATAGACCTTACCATTTTTCAGACTTAACAACCCCAATAACAATGGCATCTTCTTTATTCTTCCTGAAAAGCGAGAGAGTAATTCCAAGTGGGAATGCTGTAAGCATTGCTAGTAGAAAGTTATTTTATCGCAGTAAAGATAAGCTTCCACTTAGCTTAACTGGTTTTGCTTTCGTTCGAAATACATCAGGAAGCGAAGCGAATGTTCGATTAGGTTTTGGGTTATCAAATATTCAGGGTGAAAACTCGTTAAGTCAAACATACACGATTGCTAATGGTGGGCTGGTAAAGATTCCAATTACTGTTTTATTAACATCAACAACCCTTTATATCGAGTCAGGCTCTAATGAATGGCTAGGAACTCCAGCATTATCTGACGATAATGGAGAAATTACTTTAGTTCTTAGTATGACTAACAATGTTCAGGTGACCCTATGTGGTTGTGTATTTAACTTTAATAAATACGATTATTGATAACCCCCCCCAACCCCAAGCTAACACTTGGGGTTTCTTGTATGAGAACAAGCCCCGAGGGGCTTTTTTATTGAGGATAGAAAATGAATCAGTTAGATATTTACTTGAATAAAGAAAGCCAAGGTGGCTTATTGTTGGGTAACGAAAGATTTAAACTTGTTTTTATGAACGAGGTTTTAAAAGGTAAATTCCTGATAACCGAGTTTAGTAATGGCGAGGTTAAGTATTACACGCAGATGCAAGGCGAAGAGCCAGTATTAACAAACACAATGCCATATGATGAAAGTGACTCGCCACATTCAAGAATGGCATTGGATATAGTCGAAAGAGCGTTAAATCATGATGGCAATATAGCCATTTGAATTACTCTGAGTATCTCTGACGGGTTATTTAAGGCTGTATCTATGGCTTTAGTCATCACATGTCGCAATCCATCAACAGGTAATTTTTTTAGTTCATTTTTGATAACGTTTTTCTCACCGTCACTTATATTCATTTTATCTATATAAGAAGTTAGAGCTAACAGTGTGTCGTCGTGAAGTTTAATAACATTCACATTTAGAATCGCACTTAAACCTCCATCAGCCCTAAGAAAATCAACGCCTCTGTTGGTTATCCTTATCCAACTTGGCTCTAGTACTATTGGCATATTAATTTCATGATCATCAGCGGCATTAGATATTGGACAATTGGATATGTTCAGCAGGCCGCTATCAGATAGATAAATTATATTGTCGTAAAAATCTTTGTAGGTTTCGTAAGGCTCACAGAGCTCTTCCCATTGCTCTCGACTTACTATGCCATTTTTGCAGTGATAAAATGCAAGTAATATATTTTGTTGCCACTCAGGGTTGTATTTATCGTAAGACATTATTTAACTTCCTTATTTGTTTTTGGAGGGTTTAACAAAATACGATTTTAGACTTTGTCTTTTCCATACAGTCCGACCAGAGTTTTAAAGACCATCTTTTTAACTTCTTCAGATTGCTGGTCGGCTAATTTTTCAATGTCGTTTTTATAGCCAGAAACTGACGATGGCGTTGATAGCGCATCATTTATAATTTGCAGGAGTTCAGCATTGACGGATCTACCGTTCATATCTGCCCTAACTTTTAGTTTGTCTCTTGTCTCGGGCGGCATCCGCAATTTGAATTGTGGGTATTCTCTGCTCATGTAATCACCTTAATTTTTCTTGACAGTCTATAACGGTGATAGTACATTCTCAATTGAACCACGGTGGTTCATTAAGGAGAGGATATGAAAGGAGCGAGAAAGCTACCACAGCTTAATTTTCGTTGGCCTGAAAAAGATATCGAGCTAGTTAAGCAGTGGGCAGAGAAAAACGGAAGATCTTTAAATAATGAAGTTCACAGAATTGTGATGGATTTTTTGAAGAAAGAAGGCGCTATCAATGCCAATTAGTAGCGAAGCCCCAACTGCGGGAACAGTCGAGGCTTCTAATTTGTCAGTAATACTGGAGAAAACCGACATGAATAGTGTATCAACAATTAACGTACCTTTCCACGGTGATAATTTATATGTGGTTAATTATAACGGTCAGCCATATGTTCCTATGCGCCCTATCGTAGAGGGAATGGGGATGGACTGGACTGGCCAGTTAAACAAGCTAAAACAAAAGTTTAAATCAACCGTAGAGGAAATCTCTATAGTTGCCGCAGACGGTAAAGAGCGCAATATGATTTGCCTAGCTCTCCGCAAACTCGCTGGTTGGCTTCACACTATCAGCCCTAACAAAGTTAAACCTGAAATCCGTGATAAGGTGATCCAGTACCAAGAAGAATGCGACGACGTACTCTATGAGTATTGGGTTACTGGCGAAGTTAAGGCTAAGCCTCGTAAGCAGGTTAAACAAATTGCTGGTCGTATTACCTCAGAGCAGCAAGAAGCAATTAAGCAGCTCGTTTTAAATCGCGGCAAAGCATTACCCAAAGAGAAGCAAGCTAAAGCAATGATAACTATGTGGTCATCGCTAAAAAGTCATTTCGGTTGCACGTACAAAGAAATTGATAGCGATAAATTCACAGAAGCATTATCACTGGCTGCGCGTGTTCCGCTTGAAGGTGAATATTTACCAAAACAAACTGAGCGATTCGTTGGTTGTCGCGTACTTCATCACTATGACGATAAAGGCGCGATTGTTAAATCTGAAATCGCAGCAGATGATGAGCAATTAACCAGCCCGAAAGTATTTGCTGATTTAGCAGAAAGTCGCGGTTATGTCATGGTTAAGAAAGATGAGATTGGAAATTCAGCTATTTCAAAGATGAACGTTAATGCACTTCACTCTCATATTATAGGCATTCAACAGTTATATATAGACAACATACGACCATCATTACAGGCGTTAAAATCAAGTATTGAGGTCACCATGACCGAGAGGATTATAACAGCTACAGGTCTAGTTAAATCACTTCAAAATGACGTTAACAAGCCAATAGCCAAATAACCACATAGCCCAAGGATGGGCTAGTAAAACCTGATGATTTACTGCTATTCTATACATACAGATAGTTGGGAGGTAATTATCATGACTACAAAGAAAACAAATAAAACAGGCTCATCACCTACAGTAAGAAAAGGTGATGGAGTTCTTTTTAATTTCAATACCTCAAGCACAGTTGGGACATCTAGCGGCACTATAAAGCGTTGCATAGGTTCAATTACTACAACCTCTGACTTTGAGCAGGCACTTAAAGATACACAATTAGAGTATGCTCAGATAATTAAAGATTTAGAAGATAAGTGATAAGTCATGAGGCTATTAACTGTAGATGAAGTGATAAGAATACAGAAATCAACGCTACCTAAAAGCGGAGAGCCAAATATAGATAAACTATCAGGCGCCCTTGGTCGTGTTCAATCACTTATTGATTATGAAAATTGTGATGACTTATTTGATTTAGCGGGAATGTACCTTGTTGCCATAGCTAAGGCGCACGCCTTCAATGATGCAAATAAGCGGACGGCATTTCAGGCTGCAACAATATTTCTGAAGTTAAACAATATTAAATTATTCCCTTCTGTTTACTTAGTTAAGTTAACAATCTTATCAGCTATGGGTGAGTTTGATTATAAGCAAGCATCAGCTACATTGCGTATTCTATCTGATTATCGAGATGATTTAGTTGAAGAAACAAGAAGCGGATATATCTAGACAAGAGGCTGCGGCCTCTTTTTTGTTTCTAACCCTCCTTACTGTACTCATACCCCCGCGGAAATCTCTTACTCACTGAGTTAGATTTGCGAGATTGTGCATGATTATTCTACTTTCTTGC
Organism: Providencia sp. PROV119; assembly: GCF_028482435.1. Taxonomy (NCBI): domain Bacteria; kingdom Pseudomonadati; phylum Pseudomonadota; class Gammaproteobacteria; order Enterobacterales; family Morganellaceae; genus Providencia; species Providencia sp. PROV119. The sequence goes on along the minus strand of NZ_JAMPQL010000028.1, from coordinate 46,760 downwards.
GTGTGATTTATCAGCAGAACTGCTTAGATAACTTTCCATGAACTCAATTACTGGAGCTCTTTTTGGTTGCTCTATCTGGCAGTACAAAGATGAATGAGAAAGTAAGAGTGTAAACTCATTGATCGAAATAGCCTTGTCATCTATCTCTGTTTTATAGAAAACATAGATACGTGATTGTTCAGTGTGAGACGGCTCTCTATTTTCATTGATGCAAGTAAGTGCGAGTAAGATAAGTTGCGTACTGGTCATAAACCCTCCAATAAAGTCTGGAGTTAATTATAAGCAGTCAGACAATGGCGCGATATCAATATTGGTCGTAATGTTATCAGATATCACTGTGACGAACTGTGCCGCAAAAATGAGAGGTGAGGGGTTGATTACCCCTCTTTTTCGTTCGAAATGAAGGGGTAACTTATTGATTCATTTAGAATGAAATGTAGTGTTTTGTAGCATGAAAAATGAACTGATAATAAATTAAGTTATTGATATTTAATGCTTTTTGTTGCTTTGGTAACCTAATGGACTGATATGAGTAATCAAGTAACTCTCCTTTATCCCAAAGGGATCTTGATATACTCGCCATACTTCAAGTTACGGCGTCATTGACTCAGTTTACTTTCGCACCATTGGCATCGTTATTTCTGCCTTGCTACGACTGGTCTACCGGTCGCCTTGCTGTACCTCGAACTATTTAGAGTATATAAAATTATATCAATTAACTTAATTAAGGTGCTTATTGCCGTGCTAAACGTCCTATTTCAGGCGTAAATTGGGTATTACTACGCCATGGATTGATATCAAGACCACCACGGCGCGTATAGCGTGCGTAAACACTGAGTTGTTCAGGCTTACACAGTTGTGTTATATCATTAAAAATACGTTCGACGCATTGTTCATGGAATTCGTTATGATGACGGAAAGAGACCAAATAGCGCAGCAGTGCTTCACGGTTGATCTTCGGGCCACGATAACGAATTTGTACTGACCCCCAATCGGGTTGGTTAGTAATCAAACAATTCGACTTTAATAAATGGCTAACTAGTGTTTCTTCTACGTTTTCATTTTCCGTGCTATTTGCGAGATAATCACGACTAAATTCATATTGATTGATCTCGATATCCTGTTCATCAATACAAATCCCTTCAAATTGGCAAATCGCTTGCTGTGAAAACTCATCAAGTTTATGGAGTGTAACGCCAACTTTTCCATTAGCACAATTGCTTAAGTCGTTTTGCAAAACACTTCGCACATTTTCCCATGAATCATAGCGAGTTTGGTTAAAACTATTTAGGTAGAGTTTAAAACTTTTTGATTCGATCAAATTTTCACTTTGTGCATCGACATGGACTGAACCAATAGCGACTTGCGGAACACCTTTCTTGTTGAGCCAAGATAGCTCGTATAAGGTCCAAATATCAGCCCCATGAAACGGTAGGCTATCAGCGTGAATATCTAACGGATCTCTATTTAAGCTGCGCGGAACGGCTTGGAGTAGGCTTGGGTCATATTGATCATAATATGCCGTTTTTTTTCCTAGTGTGAGATTATCCAAAGCAGGGTTATTTTGATAGTGTGACATAGTGATCCTTAAACTTCATGTACTAAAAGCACGCGATACCATAAAACGGCTGAAAATGAGAGCAATTCATTCATCGGTTAACTTCTGTCATAATATCATTTATTAATGATATTGCCGCCATTTCAGTTCACTCAATCTAAAGTTATTAAATCATTATGAATACAACCGTTTCTGAAGCGCTTACTCAATTTACTCAACAATATGTGACCAAATGGAAGGAGCAAACAGGTCTATCGCCTGCTTCCCGTGATCTATATGGCATTCCGTCTCCTTGTGTCATTCGGACGGGGGAAAATTGGGTTTATTGGGAGCCACAAGCCTTCCCAATAGCAGATAAAAACTTAAATAAAGTAGCGACAGCATTGGATATTGAATTACAGCCGATGATCCATCCTTTTTATACCACTCAGCTTGCGGGGGATATGAAGGCTCAATTTGAAGGTCATCTATTGAATTTGGTTCAAGTGTGGAGCGAAGAGGATTTTATCCGTTTGCAAGAAAATTTAATTGGTCATCTAGTTACCCAAAAGCGTTTAAAACTATCACCAACATTATTTATAGCAACATTAGAATCTGATTTAGAAATGATTTCGTTATGTAATTTAACGGGAGAAATTATTTTAGAAAAATTTGGTAGTAAGGAAAAACGCGTGTTAGCGCCTAATCTTATCCATTTTATTCAAGAGTTAACCCCAGTAGTAGAACCGCTTGAGTAAGATATTGCTGATAGAAGCTGTAGGAAATAGCTTACAAATCAATTAAGAAATAAACCTTAATTTTCTTAATTTATCTAAGTGAGCATTATTTAACATTTAATTTCATGTAGTTACTATCAATCTCTTAAATTGAAGGTTTAAGGCTGTTTTTAAGTTTATTGCACTAGGTTGTTTCATTAGTGTTTTTAATACATTCTTAAACGACTGAATGAGGGAGCAGTGAGTTTGCTGCTTTATCAGTAAACAGAGGTCATGGATGGCAAAGTGGCGCATGTCGCTGACTTTAATCTGTTTATTAGCGACAGGATGTCGAACGGCAGGAGGTCGTTTTTGCAGGATGCTTTAACACCCTTTAAAACATGAGATAAGCCAGTCAACCCTCTTGTTGGCTGGCTTCTTTTTCACTTAGTGTTGCGTTCGTGTCTTTTGATGTGGGTCGGTAGAATATTGCGTTAATGCGTTTAACACACTTTGATACATGGCTTCTCTTAGAGACTCACGCTTACGGAACGCAGAGCGGTGTTGGCTTTTGACCGATTCGATATCACGAACAGGCTCTGTTAAAGGCAAGTGATACCAGCCATCCGCGGAAACCGTACCATTACACTCTTGCCAAAAATTATCGTAGCTTGATTTCAAATGTTGGCGCTTAATATGGCAATGGTTTGAAATACCCATAATAGATGTACAGTGGAAAAAAGCGGCAACTGCATAAATAGATGACATCAATAAATTTTTAGGTCGCATCCCATGCATTTGCTTCGTAATGGACTTCACTTGTTCGGTACTTTGTTCAGTAGCAGGCCCCTGTAAAGAACAGATATAAAGTTGGCCCTCAGTACCAAACGAAAAGCTCATTAAATAGATATCATCCCCTGTTTCGTTTAGCAGGTGTAAGGTGAGGTCACCTTCGCGTGGATATTGGGAGTAAACAAGCCTTAATTGCGCATAATCTCCCGATTTTAATTCGATATCTGCAACTTTTAACCCTTGGCGATCAATAGAAAACATTGCTTTGATAGCATCCGTCGAAAATGTTTTTTCGATGAGTTCTAGGGTGTGACTCGCGGTGAGTAATTTTTGTTTTCCGTTCCACTCGCGATGCAAATACTTATTTAAGGGGCGTTCAGCAAAATCAGGAATATTATTTAATTCCTTAGACATGCGGGCACTGGTGTAGCTTTCACACATGGATTGAAATTGCTGATAAGGTTTAGACGGGAGTTTGGCAATGCGGACTTGTCGTTTTAAATGGTCATAGCTGTTGTTAATAGACTGCCAAAATTTATTTTGTTTACGCCACTGCTTTAATAATCCCATATATAAACCATACTTGATTGTTGAGTGTTTTTTATTCAGTAAAGTGAAAAGCGTCTGATATTACTCTTATTAACTACAACAAAAGGTAAATAAACTTTAAATAAACTTATAAAAGTGCTTGCGGCAAGATGGGTTACGTGAAAGTAACTAGGATTTTGTGTGGGAAATTATTTTGGTTGTTCTACACCCCATATTTACGACAGAATTAATGAAGGATATGCCGTATATTTCGAATCAAGTTTATTAAGTAGGTTTTTATATGAATATTGAACAGCGCATCATGGAAAAGCTTCGTCATATTGAAGAGGAAATGAGAGCGAAGGCACTTTGGCGTGAATTACCACCTAGCCCTGAAGCTTTTGAAAGTACAGAGCCTTTTTCAATTGATACGATGGAAGCAACAGAGTGGTTACAATGGGTACTTATCCCTCGTTTACAAGCACTCATTGAGCAAGGCGCTGTTTTACCCGGAGCTTTTGCTATAGCCCCTTATTTTGAAGAAGTTTATAAGAATGATGAGGAAGGGCAATATCATTTATTGTTGATTCACCTTCGTGAATTAGATGATTTTTTCAGTACTCAGTTGGGTAGGTAGCTCATTGATGTTAGAGATTATTTATCAAGATGAGTATATGGTTGCTGTTAATAAGCCTGCCGGTATGTTGGTGCATCGCAGCTGGTTAGACAGCAAGGAAACTGTGTTTGTTATGCAAACATTACGAGACCAAATTGGTCAATTTGTTTATCCAATCCATCGTCTTGATAGGCCAACATCGGGTGTGTTGTTGTTTGCACTATCCAGTGATGTGGCGAGGCAATTAGCGGCGCAGTTTGAATCTCATCAAATAGAAAAAATCTACCATGCGGTGGTTCGTGGCTATGTTGAAGCGCCTCAAACCATTGATTATCCATTACTTGAGCAGTTGGACAAAATTGCGGATAAACATGCGACCAGAGAGCCAGCATTGCAAGAGTGTGTTACACATTGCCAGCCAATCGCTCAAGTTGAGTGCTCAGTCGCAATTGGGCGTTATCCAACATCTCGGTTTAGTTTACTAGAATTGAAACCAGAAACAGGGCGCAAACATCAGTTACGACGTCATATGTCGCACATTCGTCACCCCATTATTGGCGATAGTAAACACGGTGATTTACGTCAAAACCGCGGTGTAAGCCAACATTTTGCCGTTTCACGGCTAATGTTGCATGCCAGCCAGCTAGTATTAGATCATCCCATTTCAGGGGAGCGTATCTCTCTGATTGCACAATGGGATGAGTCATGGTTGTCATTGGTAAATCAGTTTGGGTGGCAGCATATCGCCAGCAAATTGGGAATGGGAGAATTCAATTCATCACTGTAGTTGGGTCAATAGGAGGTGTTCGTGTCAAAAATTGGTATTTTTGTGGGAACAGTTTATGGTAATTCCTTAGCGGTGGCTGAATCTGCTCAGGAAATATTGGAGCAACTCGGCCATGAGGTCACGATTTTTGATGAGCCAATGCTCAGTGACTGGCAGCAATATAATGCGGGTGAAGGGATCGCCCTAGTCATCACTTCCTCCACAGGGCAAGGGGATTTACCCGATACGATTGCTCCACTATTTTATGAAATTCAAGATGTTGTTGGTTATCAACCTGAATTACGTTACGGGTTAATCGCTTTAGGTGATAGCAGCTACGAAAATTTTTGTGGAGCAGGAAAGCGTTTTGATGAGTTATTAACTGAACAATCGGGAACACGGATTGGTGAGGTTTTGTTCATTGACGCGATAGAAGAAGATGTACCCGAAGAATATGCGAAGCCTTGGATACAATCTTGGGGTGAGCAACTGTAAATTACTGCACCGTGAATAGGATTCTCGGTGCAGTAAAGAAAATAAGAGCGGTATTTTAAAACTATTTACGGGTTAATTTTTCAAGGTCAGCTTCAATTTCAGCGATTTTGTTTGAGACCACATGCTCAAGATGACGTAGGTCATCCAAAATTTTGTGTTTCAAATCAATATCACTTGTATCGTTTTGGCAAATTTGGTCTAGTTCTTCAATAGCGTAACGTAGGTTGGAGTTGATCTCATTAATTTCTTTGAAATTATTGCTACCATCTGCCGCGGCTACAGTTTTGCGTTGGCGTGGATATTTAAATTTTACACTTTTCGCAAAGAATTCCCCTTTATCTTTGCGAAAATAGATTTTTAAAATATCGTTATTTGCTTCTTGGCGTAGCGTATAACGGTCAATATCTTGAGGGTTGCTAATACCTAAACTTTTTAGATTATCGTACATGTTGTTCACCGAGTTATAGGAAACCGAAATTTGTAGAGGCACAGAGCCGTTAGCATATGCCAGCAGAAACAGTATTATTCTATTTTTGGCAGGAATTAAAAACACGCGCATTAAAGCGAATAACACTTAGCGATGCTATTAATCTGTGTTTTAAAAAGGCAAAAAATAAAATCATACAGTTTATATTCTCGAAAGCCCGACAATAGCTAAACTTATATATTATGCGCGAAATGAGGAAATTGACAAACCCCTCATCATAAGAAAAAGAGGTCTATCATTTTTAGATTGGGTAGAGAACGTGTTTTATCTCTAGCCGAGCGAGGATGTGGGATTAGTCAATGCTTCTTAATAGCTCATTAATACCGACTTTTCCACGGGTTTTGTCATCGACCTTTTTAACAATCACGGCACAATAAAGGCTGTAGCTACCGTCTTTCGATGGCAGATTACCCGATACAACCACAGAGCCCGCTGGCACACGTCCATAGTGGATCTCACCAGTTTCGCGGTCATAAATTTTTGTGCTTTGACCAATATAAACCCCCATTGAAATGACAGACCCTTCTTCAATAATAACGCCTTCAACAATTTCTGAACGGGCGCCAATAAAGCAGTTGTCTTCAATGATGGTTGGGTTAGCTTGTAGTGGTTCAAGTACGCCACCAATACCAACTCCGCCGGATAAATGCACATTTTTACCGATTTGGGCACAAGAGCCTACTGTCGCCCATGTGTCTACCATGGTGCCTTCATCAATATAAGCACCAATGTTGACATAAGAAGGCATCAAAACACTGTTTTTAGCGATATATGCCCCTTGGCGAACAGCCGCGGGTGGAACAACACGGAAGCCTTCGCGTTCAAAGCGAGCCTGATCGTAATCCGCAAATTTCATGGGGACTTTATCAAAATAACGGCTTTCAGCCCCTTCGATTACCTGATTATCGTGAATGCGGAAGGAGAGTAATACTGCTTTTTTCAACCATTGATGTGTTACCCAAACCCCTGAAATTTTTTCAGCAACACGCAGTTTACCACTATCAAGTAGGGCAATGGTTTCTGTCACCGCTTGGCGAACGGCGGGGGTCACTGTGGATGGTGTGATAGCCGCTCTATCTTCAAATGCTTGTTCAATGATGGCTTGTAATTGCTGCATTGATTAATTTTCCCCTTTAAGGACCAGTAATAATATTGCTTATAAAACCTAACATTTATCCTTCGAGTTGAGGGTTTCTGTCAACCTTTCTGATAACTCTTGTTGCATTTTTTTATCGAGCGCTTTGTGATTTTTATCTGCAAGGACGAAAAAATCTTCCACTTTCTCGCCAATTGTGGTGATCCGTGCACCATGTAACGAGATTTCCATCTGAGCGAGCACATGCCCAACCCGTGCTAATAACCCCGGTTGATCGAGAGCAAAGAGCTCCATATAGCTACGGCGCTCATTGGTTGAGCGTAAAAAATTCACTTTGGTAGGAACGGTAAAATGGCGTAGTTTTGACGGTAGGGTGCGAGCCTGGGGAAGTGAGATCGCAGGTTGTTGTACCGCGTGTAGCAGGCTATGGCGGATCTGTTCATATCTATCTTTTGATAATGGCGTGCCATTCGGTTCTAACACCACAAAGGTATCCATTGCCATGTTGTCTTTGTTGGTGAAAATCTGTGCACTGTGGATACTCAGGTTGCGCCTATCAAGCTCCCCAGCCACGGCCGCAAATAAGTGTGGCTTATCGGGGCACCAAATAAAAATTTCGGTTCCACCGTGTTTTGGCTGTGTGCTGATCAACACGAGAGGCTGCTCAAGATCATGTTTTAATAGGTTACAGGCATGCCAAGCTAATTGAGAAGGCGTGTGACGCAAAAAATAGTCTGCATGACAGCGAGACCATAATTGGTTTAATTTTTCTTCATTGATTGAAGATTGGCGTAATAACGCTAACGCTTGGTGGCGATGATGGCGGATACGTTCTCGTAAATCAGGAGTACTTTGCATTCCTTGGTTGAGTTGATGTTCAGTAGATAAAAACAGTTCTCGAATTAGGCTCTGCTTCCAACTATTCCAAAGCGTACTGTTAGTTGCACAAATATCGGCAACAGTTAAACACATCAAATAGTTTAGCCGCGTCACTGTTTTGACCTCGAGGGCAAATTGTTTGATGACATCGGGGTCTTGAATGTCGCGACGTTGTGCCGTAACTGACATTAATAAATGGCTTTTTACTAACCAAGAGGCTAACTCAGCTTCCTTGAGCGGCAAACCATGTTGCAGAGCAAACTCATACACAAATTCAGCCCCTAAATCAGAATGATCTCCCGAACGCCCTTTCGCAATATCGTGGAATAATGCGGCAAGCCTTAATGTTTCTGGATGCAACAGCTTAGGGTAAACGCTAACACAGAGTGGATGGTCGCGGCGATTTTCTTCATGAGTAAAGCTATCTATTTTTTGTAGCACTCGGATGGTGTGCTCATCGACCGTATACGCATGAAAAAGGTCAAACTGCATTTGACCAACGATATTGCTCCAATAAGGGGTATAAGCACTTAATACACTGTGCAGATGCATGGGAACGAAAGCCCCTTTAATGGCTCTAGGGTGACGTAATATTTTGATAAAAAGCCGCCTAGCTTCAGGGAGTTCGCATAAAGGAGCGGTTAAATTACGTCGCGCAAAGCGCAGTTGGCGCAAGGTCGTTGAGTAGATCCCCGTGATATTGGGGTATCGAGCCATTAAATAGAACATTTTTAAAATGGCGGCGGGTTGCTTAACGAACAGCATATCATCAATAACATCGATTAATGGCCCCCGCAACTGAAATTGTTCATCTAGTGGACGAGGTTTTTCATCAGGATTGAGAGTAAGAATAGCGTCATCAAACAGTTGTAATAACATCTGATTGAGTTCACGAACGCGGCGTGTCACACGATAAAAATCCTTCATCATCAGTTCAACGGGCTGGTTTTTTTCCCCTTGGTAGCCGAGTAAGCGAGCGACACTAAATTGGCGATCAAATAAAAGGCGATTGTCATAGCGTTTGACGACTAAGTGCAAAGCGAAGCGGATTTTCCATAAAAAAGTGAGACACTCTTTTAGCTCTTGGCGCTCTTCTTCAGTAAGAAAACCAAACCCGACCATTTCATCGACGGTGGTGGCTCCAAAGTGCCGCCGAACGACCCAAAGTAGCGTATGGATATCGCGTAACCCTCCAGGGCTACTTTTTATATCTGGCTCTAAGTTATAGCTAGTACTGTGATAGCGATGATGGCGATCTTGCTGCTCTTCGAGTTTTGCGGCAAAAAAGGTTGCTGAAGGCCAAAAACTATCACTAAAAATGGTTTTTTGTAAGCGTAAGAATAGGGCGATATCACCACAAATTAGGCGCGATTCAATAAGGTTTGTCGCAACGGTTAAATCGGCGATACCCGCATCAATACACTCTTGCAATGAGCGAACACTATGGCCGATATCAAATTTAAGATCCCACAATAGAGTAATAAACTGGCCTATTTTTGAGGCTATCTGTTCAGAAAGAGGCTCTGCACTTAACACTAAAATATCAATGTCTGATAAGGGATGCAGCTCATGTCGCCCGTATCCACCTACAGCAATTAAAGACATATTGGGTTGTCGGTCAAATTGATACTCTTTCCATAAACGCGTGAGTAGGGCATCTAAGTAATCACTGCGCACATGGACTAAATCAATCACGGACTCGTTTTGCTTGAATGCGGCTTCTAAGTGGTTATGGAAAGATTCGACATGCTGCTTGAGGCGAAGCAGTTCGAGGTCAGAAGATTGAAATAAAGTGGGTGATAAAAACGCTACAGAGGATGGTGTCATCATTATCTTTCCGCATCGATAGGCTGAACACAATAGTGAACAGCTTACTGGGGATTTTCATGGATGAACAGCCGCAAATTAAATTATTTCGAGTAAAAAAAGAGAAGGGAAGCCTTAAGTATACGGCATGTTACGAAAGTTGTTTTCTCTAACAGGTAACATGCCACATAAGAGCCGCGTGCTAAAAATTAATCGTTAACCAGCACCGCTGAGATATATGGCTCTTCTTCTTTACGTAATGTCATGATTTCACACCCGTTGTCGGTGACAACTAGCGTATGCTCATATTGAGCCGACCAGCTTCTATCTTTGGTTTTTACGGTCCAACCATCATTCATAGTACGGATGCGGTAATCACCGACGTTGACCATCGGTTCGATAGTAAAAGCCATGCCTTTTTGTAATACAACACCGCTGTCATCGGCATCATAATGAAGGACTTGTGGCTCTTCATGGAAACCTTCACCGATACCATGACCACAATATTCACGAACAACAGAGAAGTCATGTTTCTCGACAAATTGTTGAATCGCTTTGCCCAAGGTGTGTAGGCGGATACCCGGTTTTACCATACGTAACGCTAAATAGAGGCTCTCTTGGGTAATATGGCACAGGCGTTCGCCTTGGATGGTTGGCTTACCAACAATGAACATTTTTGAGGTATCGCCATGAAAACCCTCTTTAATCACGGTAACATCGATATTCACAACGTCGCCGTCTTTTAGAATCTTATCATCACTAGGGATACCATGGCAGATAACATCATTGACTGAAATACAGACTGATTTAGGGAAACCATGATAATTTAAGCAAGCCGGTATCGCTTGTTGTACATCGACAATGTGCTGATGACAAATGCGATCCAACTCCCCCGTGCTAACGCCCGGTTTTACATGGGGAGCAATAATTTCTAACACTTCGGCTGCTAAACGACCAGCAACGCGCATTTTCTGAATATCTTCTTCAGTTTTGATAATAATAGCCATGAATTCAGTCCATTTATGTCAGTAACGACTCTGTGACATAGTTTGTATGAAAAGGGTTTAATAGATGAGCGATAGCACCATCTATATCAACATGATGATGTTTATGGTATCAGCCACTGCATTTTCTGCCAACTAGGCATTGATGCTTCTTAGCCTTTAGAGTGAAATATCAGGCTGGAATGTACGCCATTAAATAAAAGGTATTGAGAGCAAATACACTTTGGGTCTGATATTATGGATAGTGAAACACGAGTATTTGTCGTTGAAGATTTTTTTATCAAATAATAAAAAGAAAAAACGCTATCCATACGCCGTGTATAAAACGCTCAATGATGCTTACCAAGGCGATTTCGCCTCGTTTTAATGAAGAGATTCAAGCCATTTGATGGTGTTTTTTCACCCCGTAAAAAAACAACAAAAGTTGGCTTATTGATCCATTTTATGGTATAAAGCGCGCCGGCGATCCACATTATCTCTTCGAAAAAATCGTTTTGCTACCCTGTTAAAGCGTATTCGATTGGCATTATGGATTAGCGAAAACTAAACTCAATTGTGTATAACACACACGGGTCGACACATGCACCGGGGTGCTCTTATGCGTTTTAGCGCAGCTTTGGAGTCGGTGTTATGGGATCCGTGGAGGCATAACCCCAATTACTTAAAATACAGAGGTATTAAATGGCAACTGTTTCCATGCGCGATATGCTACAAGCGGGCGTACACTTTGGTCACCAGACTCGTTACTGGAACCCTAAAATGAAACCTTTCATTTTCGGCGCTCGTAACAAAGTACATATCATTAACTTGGAAAAAACCGTTCCAATGTTCAACGAAGCTCTGGCTGAGTTGACTAAAATTGCTTCTCGTAAAGGCAAGATTCTGTTTGTTGGTACTAAACGTGCAGCAAGCGAAGCCGTTCAAGAAGCTGCTAATAGCTGTGACCAGTATTTCGTTAACCACCGTTGGTTAGGTGGTATGCTGACTAACTGGAAAACTGTTCGTCAGTCAATCAAACGTCTGAAAGATCTGGAAGTTCAGTCACAAGACGGTACTTTCGACAAACTGACCAAAAAAGAAGCGCTGATGCGTTCTCGTGAACTTGGTAAGTTAGAAAACAGCTTAGGCGGTATCAAAGATATGGGCGGTTTACCTGACGCTCTGTTCGTTATCGATGCAGAACACGAACACATTGCTATCAAAGAAGCAAACAACCTGGGTATCCCAGTATTTGCTATCGTTGATACTAACTCTGATCCAGACGGTATCGACTTCGTTATCCCTGGTAACGACGACGCAATCCGTGCAATCAAATTGTATCTGAGCGCTGTAGCAACTTCCGTTCGTGAAGGTCGTTCTCAGGATCTGGCTGTTCAAGCAGAAGAAGGCTTAGTAGAAGCTGAATAATAAGGCCTGCTCTAATAAAGAGCCCTTATAAACCAGGTATTGCTATATGGTTAGAAGGGGGCCTATATGGCCCCTTTTATCTATCTGAATCAGAATGACCCTTGTAGGGAGCCCCCTACGAGGTATATCGAGGAATAAATCACATGTCTGGAATTACCGCTGCATTGGTAAAAGAACTGCGCGAACGTACTGGCGCAGGTATGATGGAATGTAAAAAAGCACTAGTTGAAGCTAATGGTGATATCGAATTAGCAATCGACAACATGCGTAAATCAGGTCAAGCTAAAGCTGCTAAGAAAGCAGGCCGTGTTGCTGCTGAAGGTGTTATCCTTGCAGAAGTTTTTGCTGATGGCAAAAGCGGTGCTCTGATCGAACTGAACTGTGAAACTGACTTCGTTGCTAAAGATGCTGGTTTCTTGGCATTTGGTAAAGAAGTTATGGCTTCTGTTATCGCTGATAGAAATACTGATATCGAAGCAGTTAAAGCGAAATTCGAAGATGCACGTACTGCTCTGGTCGCTAAAATCGGTGAAAACATCAACATTCGTCGCGTCGCAATCCTAGACGGTGCACAAGTAGGTAGCTACCTGCACGGTGCGCGTATCGGTGTTTTGGTTGCGGCTGAAGGCGCTGATGAAGAGCTGCTAAAACACATTGCAATGCACATTGCTGCAAGCAAGCCTGAATATGTTACTCCAGACGATGTACCAGCGGACGTTGTTGCTCACGAGCACCAAATCCAATTAGACATCGCTATGCAGTCAGGTAAACCACGCGAAATCGCAGAGAAAATGGTTACTGGCCGTATGAACAAATTTACTGGCGAAATCTCTCTGACTGGCCAGCCTTTCGTGATGGATCCAAGCAAATCTGTTGGTGATCTGCTGAAAGAGAAAAATGCGAAAGTCACTAACTTCATCCGTTTCGAAGTGGGTGAAGGTATTGAGAAAGTTGAAACTGACTTTGCAGCTGAAGTTGCTGCAATGAGCAAATAAGTCGTCAGTTTTACAAGGAGCCGCCGATTGGCGGCTCTGTTTTAATATACATTGTAGTAATACAACGAATTCAATAATTAAGGTACGTAGAATCCACCTTTAAGTATTCTGCGTGTGTTACCCCAATAAATTATCTGTGTAGGACAGAACACCATGGCAACCAATGCAAAACCCGTTTATCAGCGTATCCTGCTTAAGCTCAGTGGCGAAGCCTTACAAGGCGCAGAAGGTTTTGGAATCGATGCTAGCGTTTTAGATCGTATGGCTCAGGAAATCAAAGAACTTATAGAGCTGGGTGTACAGGTCGGTGTCGTTATTGGCGGTGGTAACCTGTTTCGTGGTGCTGGTTTGGCACAGGCGGGGATGAACCGTGTGGTCGGTGACCATATGGGAATGCTAGCCACTGTGATGAACGGGCTAGCGATGCGTGATGCATTGCATCGTGCTTACGTGAATGCAAGACTGATGTCTGCTATTCCTCTTAACGGCGTGTGTGATAACTATAGCTGGGCTGAAGCTATCAGTCTGTTACGCCATGGTCGTGTTGTGATTTTTTCTGCTGGAACAGGTAACCCATTCTTTACAACTGACTCTGCCGCGTGTTTACGTGGTATTGAGATTGAAGCGGATGTTGTATTGAAAGCAACAAAAGTTGATGGTGTTTATTCAGCGGATCCTGCAAAGAACCCAGATGCCGTACTTTATGAAACGCTGACTTATCAAGAGGTGCTTGAGCGTGAATTGAAAGTGATGGATTTGGCAGCGTTTACGTTAGCACGTGATCATAACTTGCCTATTCGTGTTTTCAATATGAATAAACCTGGCGCTCTACGTCGTGTTGTAATGGGTGAAAATGAAGGAACTCTGATTTCTCACAATTAATACTCAGAGACATCAACCACGTTTAACTGTATTATCTAATATAAGTTCAGACAATTTAAGCGAGGCTGCATTGCGGCCTTTAATAACCAGTTCTTAAGGGTTGAAAACGTGATTAATGAAATCAAAAAAGATGCTCAAGACCGTATGGAAAAGAGTGTTGAAGCACTAAAAAACCAAATCAGTAAAGTTCGTACAGGCCGTGCGTCACCAAGCCTACTTGATGGCATCATGGTTGACTATTATGGCGCCGCAACGCCTTTGCGCCAACTTGCTAACGTAACTGTTGAAGATGCGCGTACTTTAGCGATTTCAGTCTTTGATCGCTCAATGTCTCCCGCGATTGAAAAAGCGATTATGGCGTCTGATTTAGGTTTAAACCCATCTTCTGCCGGTACTGTTATCCGTGTTCCACTTCCTCCACTGACAGAAGAGCGCCGTAAAGACCTGATCAAAGTTGTTAGAGCGGAAGCTGAGCAAGGTCGTGTTGCTGTTCGTAACATTCGTCGTGATGCGAACGATAAAATTAAAGCCCTGCTGAAAGATAAAGAGATCAGTGAAGACGAAGAACGTCGTTCACAAGATGACATCCAAAAACTGACTGATGGCTACATTAAGAAAGTTGATGAAGCATTAGCGCAGAAAGAAGCTGAATTGATGGAATTCTAATCTATCAAGTAGCGAATAAAGCCATCTAGAGGGAAATCTCTGATGGCTTTATTCATTCATATCTAATAAAAATCCTTTCTTCCCTTTCAAGCTGATATAATCTCAGTATTGAGTAAATACAGAGCATCCGCATAATGAAACGTCTTACTATTCTAGGATCAACAGGTTCAATTGGTAAAAGCACACTTTCTGTTGTCAGAAATAACCGTGATAAATTTCAAATTGTCGCTTTAGTTGCTGGTCGCAATGTGGCGGAATTAGCAAACCAATGCCTTGAATTTCAACCTCAATACGCCTCTATGGCTGATGAATCTTCTGCTCAAGCATTACGGGCAATTTTGTCTGAAAATAATTGCAAAACAGAAGTTTTATCAGGAACAGATGCTGCCATTCAACTTGCAGGCTTGGATGATGCGGACCAAGTGATGTCCGCTATTACTGGTGTCGCTGGACTACTTCCTACCTTAGCCGCAATCCGCAAAGGCAAACGAATTTTATTAGCGAATAAAGAATCGCTGATCACGAGCGGTCGTCTATTCTTTAATGCGATTCGTGAGCACGGTGCGACAGTCTTTCCTATCGATAGCGAACATAATGCGATTTTCCAAAGTTTACCTGAAAACATTCAACTCAACTTGGGCTTTGCCGATTTATCGGCCTCGGGAATTTCAAGCATTATTTTGACAGGTTCTGGTGGTCCTTTTAGGGATACTCCGTTGTCGCACCTAGATAATGTGACGCCGGACGAAGCATGCAACCATCCAAATTGGTCTATGGGGCGTAAAATTTCTGTTGATTCAGCGACGATGATGAATAAGGGGCTTGAATATATTGAGGCTTGTTATTTCTTTAATGCCAATCAACAACAAATGGAAGTGATTATTCACCCTCAATCCGTTATCCATTCTATGGTGCGTTATCGTGATGGTAGCGTGATAGCTCAGCTAGGTACGCCTGATATGTGCACCCCAATTTCATACAGCATGGCTTATCCGCAGCGTATTTCTTCTGGTGTCGAACCGTTAGATTTTACAAAATTGTCATCATTAACCTTTGTACAGCCAGATTATCAACGTTACCCTTGTTTAAAATTGGCTATCGATGCCTGCCATGCTGGGCAAGCAGCCACAACTATTCTAAATGGCGCTAATGAAATCGCTGTCGCTGCATTCTTGGACGGTAAAATACGCTTTACAGATATTGCAAAAATTAACCTAAGTACATTAGAAAAATTGCATTTATCTGAACCAGTTTCGATTGATGAGGTCTTAGACATCGACAATCAAGCTCGTCGAGAAGCTGCACAACTAATCAAACATACATTTTCAGTCTAGTATGTGATTTATTTAGTTGCTGATAAGTATAATAAGTCTTTAATATGTGACGCTTATAAGAACGAAAGATAATATCAGTATTTAGCGGAGAATTAAGGATGTGTCTTATCAGCAAACTCAACAATAGCGGTTATGATAATGCTGAATTCTCGACGCTATGCATACAAGGATTACTATTTAATGAACTCTAGTGGTGAAAATCTCTCTCATTCAGCCTTGCCAAAACATGTTGCGATTATCATGGATGGCAATGGGCGTTGGGCAAAGCAGAGAGGAAAACTAAGAATAACAGGGCACAAGGCTGGCGTTGAGTCTGTGCGTAATGCAGTACGTTTTGCAGTAAAAAACAAGATTAGCTCACTGACGCTGTATGCATTTAGTAGTGAAAACTGGAGAAGACCAGAAAAAGAAGTCAGTTCACTGATGGAGCTATTTGTTTTTGCGTTAGATAATGAAGTCAAGAATCTACATAAAAATAATGTAAAATTATTGGTTATTGGTGATATTAGTCGATTTAGTGAGCGTCTTCAAAAACGTATTCAAAAAGCAGAAAAATTAACTGCAAATAACACGGGCTTAAAACTCAATATTGCGGCGAATTATGGTGGTCGTTGGGATATTGCTAATAGTATGAAGCAAATCTTTGCGCGCGTACAAAGTGGGCAACTTTCTCTTGACGATATCAATGAAAATACCATTGACCATTATGTTTGTATGCATGATCAAGAAAATGTTGATTTGGTTATCAGAACTGGTGGAGAACACCGTATCAGTAACTTTTTATTATGGCAGGTTGCTTATGCGGAATTCTATTTCACCAATGTACTGTGGCCAGATTTTGATGAAATGGTGTTTCAGAATGCAATTGATGCTTTTAGTCAACGCGAGCGGCGTTATGGTGGAGCTGAGTCTGATGATGAGCTCGTTAAATAAAAGGGGTAAATTGTGCTGAAATATCGTTTAATGACAGCGATTGTATTAATACCGCTGGTTATTGCTGCGCTTTTTTTGCTTTCACCTGCCGCTTTTGGTTATGTGGTGATTGCCGTATGTGCTTTAGGGGCTTGGGAATGGGCGCAATTTGCAGGTTGGCACACACAAGCTAAGCGAATTGGTCTTGCGGTGGTTTTTGCCATCATACTGCTAGCCATGCAGTTCTCTTTTGCTGATATCACAACGTTAAAGAATGAGCCGCTTATTTTATATGGTTTATGGGCCGGTCTTATTTGGTGGATAGTGGCAATTTTACTTGTGATTACTTTCCCAGCATCGGCAAAAGCATGGGGGCAATCGGCGTTAGTACGTGTACTGTTTGGGCTGTTAACTATCATTCCTTTTTATTGCGGTATGATGGTGCTTCGAACCATTGGTTACCATAGTGACACCTTTTTTGGTGCTTGGTGGTTGCTATATGTTATGTTGCTGGTGTGGGGTGCTGATTCAGGTGCTTATGCCTTTGGTCGTACAATGGGGCGCCATAAGATGGCACCTAAGGTTTCCCCCGGTAAAACCTGGGAAGGCCTTGTTGGTGGGTTGATCACCGCAGGTATTATTTCTTGGCTATTTAGTTCATTTGCGCCAATCCCAGTAATGCCTGATTATTTGCTGGTTACATCAATTATTGTTGTTGTAGTATCTGTGTTCGGTGATTTGACGGAAAGTATGTTTAAACGCCAGTCAGGAATTAAAGACAGTAGCCATTTAATTCCTGGTCACGGTGGAATTCTTGATCGAATTGACAGTCTAACAGCGGCAATACCTGTATTTGCAGGGGTAAATTTGTTAGTTTTTAACGGGTTCGGTCTCTAGGATAAGACATGGGATTTTTTTGGAGTCTAGCGGCATTTATCATCGCCATTGGGGTGTTAATTACCGTACATGAATTTGGTCACTTTTGGGTTGCACGTCGCTGCGGTGTTTATGTAGAACGTTTTTCTATCGGCTTTGGGAAAACGTTATGGCGCAAGGTGGATCGACAAGGAACCGAATTTGTTATTGCCCTGATCCCGCTAGGCGGTTATGTCAAAATGCTTGATGAGCGCGTCGGTGATGTGTCACCTGAACGCCGTCATTTAGCGTTTAACAATAAAACGGTTGGTCAGAGAGCCGCCATCATTAGTGCTGGCCCAATTGCGAACTTTTTACTTGCAATTGTTGTCTACTGGGTGGTGTTCATGATGGGGATTCCATCAGTACGCCCTGTGATTGAAGATGTGAAACCTGGCTCCGTTGCCGCTAGTGCAAATATTTTGCCGGGAATGGAACTAAAATCGATTGATGGTATCGAAACGCCTGACTGGAATTCAATTCGATTAGCCTTAGTTGGCAAAATTGGCGACAGTGAACTCACTGTGTCCGTATTGCCTCAAGGGTTTAGTGAACCAGTGACTAAAACGGTAGATTTAACCGCATGGCAATTTGATCCTGAAAAGCAAGATCCCGTTCTTTCCATGGGAATTATGCCGGTTTCCGCTAGAATTGATCCTGTGATATCGAAAGTTTCACCGGGTTTAGCTGGTGAGCGAGCAGGTTTGCAACCCGGAGATAGAATTGTTAGCGTAAATGGCGAAACATTAGATTTGTGGAATCCGGTAACTCGGTTGATTCGTAATAGTCCGAATCAACCGTTGAAGTTAGCTGTTGAAAGAAATAATCAGATCATCTCACTCACATTGACGCCTGATAGTCAAAATGGAAAGGGTGGCGAGCAAATTGGATTTGCGGGAGTTGAACTTTCAGTGTTACCGTTAGCAGATGAATATAGAATGGTGCAGCAATATGGGCCATTTTCTGCCATCTATCAAGCTAGCGATAAAACGTGGCAGTTGATGAAACTGACCGTGAATATGATGGGCAAACTCGTTGTTGGGGATGTCAAACTTAACAACTTGAGTGGACCGATATCTATTGCGAAAGGTGCAGGGGTATCGGCAGAGTCAGGCTTGGTATATTATTTGATGTTCATTGCGCTGATAAGCGTAAACTTGGGCATTATCAATTTGTTTCCATTGCCTGTATTAGATGGGGGGCACTTGCTCTTCCTGTTAATTGAGAAAATTAAAGGAAGTCCAGTGTCTGAGCGAGTACAAGACTTTAGTTATCGGATAGGTGCAATGGCATTGATTCTGTTAATGGGACTTGCACTTTTTAATGATTTCTCTCGCTTCTAACAAGTAAGCTGGGGACCAGTAAGGAATACGCATAACAACGATGGCGATGAAAAAGTTGCTCATAGCGTCGCTGCTATTTGGCAGCGCGACTGCATACGGTTCAGACGGATTCGTAGTTAAGGACATTCGTTTCGAAGGTCTACAACGCGTCGCCGTTGGTGCAGCATTATTGAACATGCCTGTCAGGGTAGGTGACTCGATTGATAACGAAGATATTAGCCGTTCAATTCGATCTCTATTCTCTACTGGCAACTTCGAAGATGTTAGGGTCCTGCGTGATGGAAACACGCTGATCGTTCAAGTTAAAGAGCGACCAACCATCGCGAGTATCACTTTTACAGGCAATAAATCTGTTAAAGATGATATGCTCAAACAAAACTTGGAAGCATCAAACATTCGTGTTGGTGAGGCTTTGGACCGCACGAAAATAGCGAATATCGAGAAAGGTCTGGAAGACTTTTACTATAGTGTTGGTAAATACAATGCGACAGTAAAAGCAGTGGCTACGCCACTGCCTCGTAACCGTGTAGATTTAAAATTTGTGTTCTCTGAGGGCGTGTCTGCAAAAATTCAGCAGATTAACGTCGTAGGAAACAAAAATTACACGACGGCTGAATTGGTTAATAAATTCCAATTGCGTGATGATGTGCCATGGTGGAACCTAGCGGCAGACCAAAAATATCAAAAACAAAAACTGGCTGGTGATTTAGAAACTCTTCGTAGCTTCTATCTTGACCGTGGCTATGCGCGTTTCAATATTGATTCCACTCAAGTCAGTTTGACGCCAGACAAAAAAGATATCTACATTACAATTAATGTCACTGAAGGCGATCAATATAAGATCTCTGGTGTGGAAATTAATGGTAATACCGCAGATCATCTGACTGAAATTCAAGAACTCATTACGATCACCCCAGGCGAGCTGTATAACGGCACGCAGGTGACGAGTATGGAAAACAAAATCAAGGATCTTCTTGGTCGTTATGGTTATGCCTATCCTCGTGTAATGACACAACCTGAAATTAATGATGAAGATAAAACGGTCAAACTGCATGTCAATATTGATGCAGGTAACCGCTTTTATGTTCGTCAAATCCGTTTCCAAGGTAATGACACAAGTAAAGACTCCGTTCTCCGTCGTGAAATGCGCCAGATGGAAGGGGCTTGGCTTGGTAATGATTTAGTCGAATTAGGCAAAGAGCGTCTTAACCGTACGGGTTTCTTTGAAACTGTTGATGTCGAAACGCAACGTGTACCGGGTAGCCCAGACCAAGTCGATGTGGTCTACAAAGTTAAAGAGCGTAATACAGGCTCCATGAACTTTGGTGTCGGTTTCGGTACTGAA
The DNA here is from genome assembly GCF_028482435.1 of Providencia sp. PROV119. Taxonomy (NCBI): domain Bacteria; kingdom Pseudomonadati; phylum Pseudomonadota; class Gammaproteobacteria; order Enterobacterales; family Morganellaceae; genus Providencia; species Providencia sp. PROV119. The sequence goes on along the minus strand of NZ_JAMPQL010000028.1, from coordinate 26,239 downwards.
AGTGGTGTGAGTTTCCAAGTCGGTGTAAGTCAAGACAACTGGTTAGGAACCGGTAATGCGGTTGGGATCAACGCAAGCAAAAACGATTACTCAACCAACGTTGAAATGTCGTTTACGGATCCTTACTTCACCGTTAATGGTGTGAGCTTAGGCGGGCGTGTTTTCTATAATGATTTCCGTGCGAAAGATGCTGACTTGTCTGGCTATACCAATAAAACCTATGGTTTAGATACGTTCTTAAGCTTCCCATTCAACGAGAATAACTCATTCCGTGTTGGTGCAGGTTACGTTCATAACTCATTGTCTGATATGCGTCCGCAAGCAGCAATGTGGGATTACCTCTATTCTATGGGCGATAAGCCACCAATTAATGATGATGGTCGCAATAAAGAGAAATTTAATGCGGATGACTTCACCGTTAACTTAGGTTGGACTTATAATTCCTTGAACCGTGGTTTCTTCCCGACATCGGGTAATAAAACCAGTGTTTCAGGTAAAATCACCGTTCCAGGCTCTGATAACGAGTACTACAAACTGCGTTTTGATACAGCACAGTACTACCCAATCAATGAAGATGAGACTTGGGTTATCTTAGGTCGTGCACAAGCAGGTTACGGGGATGGTCTTGGCAGCAAGCAAATGCCATTCTATGAAAACTTCTATGCTGGTGGTTCAAGTACGCTGCGTGGTTTCCGTTCTAACAATATCGGGCCAAAAGCGGTTTATCTGAAAAATGTTAATGGTAAAGGTGAGCCTGAACCGGGTAGCCCATCAAGCGATGCGGTAGGTGGTAATGCGATGTATGCGGCGTCCTTTGAGCTGATTACACCAACTCCATTTATCGATGAGAAATACTCAAATACAGTTCGTACATCGTTATTTGTTGATGCGGGTACAGTATGGGATACCAACTGGAACAGTATCAATGCAGATTGGCGTAAAGGCATGCCAGATTATGGTAAAGCAACAAACGTCCGTGTTTCTACGGGGGTTGCTCTACAGTGGATGTCACCGCTTGGGCCTCTGGTCTTCTCCTATGCGCAACCTATTAAGGATTACGAAGGGGATAAATCAGAACAGTTCCAATTTAATATTGGTAGAACGTGGTAATCTAGAACGTCTCTATCTAAGGAAAGCCCTTGCATATATTGTGAGGGTGACCAAAATTTCCAGCCATAAATATGGGTTAAGGAGTTTCGTGTGAAAAAATTGTTGTGTGCGGCGGGTGTCACTCTGGCTTTGGCGATGTCAGCAGGTGCTTATGCAGATAAAATTGCAGTCGTGAACGTTGGCGAAATTTTCCAAAAAATGCCAGCGCGCGAAGCTGTAGCTAAACAGCTTGAAAGTGAATTCAAAAGCCGTGCGACAGAGTTGCAAAATTTAGAAAAAGACCTTCAATCACGCGTAGAAAAATTACGTCGTGATGGTGCAACAATGAAGCAAAGCGAACGTGAAAAACAAGAAAAAGAGCTGATGGCTAAACGTGATCAGTTCGCAGAAAAAGCGCAAAAATTTGAAGAAGACAACCGTCGTCGTCAAATGGAAGAGCGTAACAAAATCCTAAGTCGTATTCAGGATTCTATTAAATCTGTTGCAGCCAAAGAAGGTTATGATGTGGTTATCGATGCAAATGCTGTTGCATATGCCAAAGATAGCGTAGACATCACGAGTAAGGTTCAAAAACAGGTTAAATAATAGATGTCCTCAATTCGATTGGCTGACCTCGCTCAGCAGTTGAATGCACAGTTACACGGTGATGGCGATATCGTCATCACCGGTATTGCACCGATGTATTCAGCAAATAATCAGCAAATTACATTCCTATCAGATAGTCGCTACAGCGACAAACTCGCTGAGTGTCAGGCTGCCGCTGTGGTATTAACAGCGAAAGATCTTGATGCTTGTAAAGTGGCGGCGCTGGTAGTCGATAACCCTTATCTTGCCTATGCTCGCATGGCACAAATCATGGATACAACGCCAAGCCCAGCAGAGAATATCCATTCGTCAGCCGTTATCGATGAAGGGGCGAAGTTAGGAAACAACGTGGCGATTGGGGCGAATGCCGTGATTGAAAGCGGCGTTGTGTTAGGCGATAACGTTGTTATTGGCGCAGGTTGTTTTGTTGGTAAAAATACTCGTATCGGGGCTGGTACGCGTTTATGGGCGAATGTTAGCGTTTACCATAATGTTGAAATTGGTGAACACTGCTTGATCCAATCAGGAGCTGTTATCGGTTCTGATGGTTTTGGCTACGCGAATGATCGTGGCAATTGGGTCAAAATTCCTCAGCTAGGCACAGTTATTATTGGCGATCGCGTAGAAATTGGCGCTTGTACAACAATTGATCGTGGTGCGCTAGATAATACAGTTATTGGTAATGGTGTTATTATTGATAACCAATGTCAGATAGCACACAACGTAACCATCGGTGATAATACCGCCGTAGCAGGTGGCGTTATCATGGCGGGTAGCTTGAAAATTGGTCGCTACTGCATGATTGGTGGTGCGAGTGTTATTAACGGTCACATGGAAATTTGCGATAAGGTGACTGTCACAGGGATGGGAATGGTTATGAGACCAATCACTGAACCTGGTGTATACTCTTCTGGTATTCCTTTACAGCCTAATAAAGTTTGGCGTAAAACAGCAGCTTTGGTTTTGAATATCAATGAGATGAATAAGCGCTTAAAAGCTGTTGAGCGTGAATTAGATAGTCAAACTCAAAAAAATCAGTAATCATTTCGTAATTCAGGTTAAAATAATCGACTGAGTTACGTTTTTCCGGCCTGCCAGTTAACCTAACTTTATGGTTAAAGCAGGCCGATTCGTTAATTAAATTGTATTAATAGACAGGAAGAGTATTTCGATGAGTGATAATCATACTCTGAATATTGAAGAGATTTTAGAATTACTTCCACACCGTTACCCATTCCTTTTGGTTGACCGTGTACTGGATTTTGAAAAAGGAAAATCTCTGCGCGCAGTAAAAAATGTGTCATTCAATGAACCCTTTTTCCAAGGCCACTTTCCGGGCAAACCTATTTTTCCAGGTGTGTTGATCCTAGAAGCAATGGCTCAAGCAACAGGTATCCTAGCATTTAAGAGCGTTGGTAAACTAGAACCGGGTGAATTGTACTATTTTGCAGCGATTGATAATGCTCGTTTCAAGCGCCCAGTGTTGCCGGGAGATCAGATGATCCTCGAAGTCGAGTTTATTAAAGAACGTCGCGGTGTTGCACGTTTTAAAGGTGTTGCAAAAGTTGATGGAGAAGTGGCCTGCGAAGCTGAAATGATGTGCGCCCGTCGCCGTGAGGTCTGATATGATTGATAAAACAGCCTGTATTCATCCCTCATCGATTGTCGAAGATGGAGCTATTATTGGTGCCAATGTTCGTATTGGCCCTTTTTGTTATATTGGTGCTAACGTTGAAATCGGCGAAGGCACTGAGCTCAAATCGCACATTGTTGTTAATGGCCACACCAAAATTGGCCGTGACAATGTGATCTTCCAGTTCGCATCGATTGGTGAAATCAACCAAGACCTGAAATACCAAGGTGAACCAACACGAGTCGAGATCGGTGACAGAAACCGTATAAGAGAAAGTGTCACTATCCATCGCGGAACGATCCAAGGCGGTAGTTTAACCAAAGTGGGTGACGATAACCTATTTATGGTGAATGTGCATATTGCCCACGATTGTATTATTGGTAACCGCTGCATCATTGCAAACAACGGTACACTGGGTGGTCATGTTATTTTAGGTGACTTCGCAATTATTGGCGGAATGACTGCCGTTCATCAATTTTGCCAAATTGGTGCTCATGTTATGGTTGGCGGTTGTTCAGGTGTGGCGCAAGATGTTCCACCTTACGTCATTGCGCAAGGTAACCATGCAACGCCTTATGGCCTGAATATTGAAGGCTTGAAGCGTCGCGGTTTTGATAAAGAGTCTCTACATGCGATTCGTAATGCTTACAAAGTCCTTTATCGTTCAGGTAAATCACTAGAGGAAGCACGTAGCGAAATCGCTCAACTTGCACAAGCTAACCCGCATGTGAAAGTGTTCAGCGAGTTCCTTGAGAACTCCGCAGAGTCTAATCGTGGTATTATTCGTTAGTCGGTAGTTAAGATAACGAAGTCAGGGCCTTTATTAAGGAGATCATTTTGGCGAATCATCACCGCCCACTTACTATTGGCCTTGTTGCTGGGGAAACATCCGGCGATATACTCGGCGCAGGGCTTATCCGAGCACTCAAAGCACAAGTACCTGATGCACGTTTTGTAGGTGTCGCAGGGCCTTTAATGCAAGCAGAAGGCTGTGAAGCTTGGTATGAGATGGAAGAGTTAGCGGTAATGGGGATTGTTGAAGTGCTTGGCAGGCTTCCTCGGTTACTCGCTATTCGCAAAGATCTTACCGAACGCTTTACACAATTACAGCCAGATATCTTTGTTGGTATTGATGCACCTGATTTTAATATCACCCTTGAAGGGAAGTTAAAATCAAAAGGCATTAAAACCATTCATTACGTCAGCCCTTCTGTGTGGGCATGGCGGCAGAAACGCGTCTTCAAAATTGGTCGAGCAACAAATTTAGTGCTTGCCTTTTTGCCGTTTGAAAAAGCCTTCTATGATCGTTTTAATGTTCCGTGTCGCTTTATTGGGCACACAATGGCAGATGCTATCCCGCTTCATGTCGATAAAACAGCGGCAAGGCAACGCATTGGTATACCTGAAGAAGGGAAGTGTTTAGCCCTCTTACCGGGCAGCCGTCACTCAGAAGTTGAAATGCTAAGTGCTGATTTTTTGAAAACAGCGAAAATTTTACAACAGCATTTTACGGATCTTCACATTGTCGTGCCTTTGGTCAACCAAAAACGGCGTGAACAGTTTGAAGCGATCCGTCAACAAGTCGCTCCAGAGCTAGCTGTCCATATGTTAGATGGCCAAGGCAGAGATGCGATGATCGCGGCGGATGCGACGTTGCTCGCATCGGGAACGGCGGCTCTTGAATGTATGCTAGCGAAATGTCCAATGGTAGTGGGTTATCGTATGAAACCATTTACTTTTTGGTTGGCAAAACGTTTAGTAAAGACACCCTATGTTTCATTGCCTAATTTGTTAGCTGAAAAAGAGATAGTCAAAGAGTTACTACAGGAAGAGTGCCAACCTGAAAAGTTAGCTCAGCAGCTAATTCCCTTACTGGAAGGCGGCGAACAGGTAGAACAATTAAAAGCAACATTTTTACAGCTCCATCAATTGATCCGCTGTGATGCAGATAAACAAGCGGCTGAAGCTGTATTGGATTTGGTTCGAAATTAATGGATTTTATATACCCAAAAGCCAACTTAATTGCTGGCGTAGATGAAGTTGGGCGCGGCCCCCTTGTTGGTGCGGTGGTGACCGCCGCTGTAATATTGGATCCTAAAAATCCAATCATTGGCTTGACTGACTCAAAAAAACTCACCGAGAAAAAACGCGAAAAACTCTTTGTTGAGATCCAAGAAAAAGCCTTGTGCTGGTGTATTGGGCGAGCCGAACCTGAAGAAATTGATGAAATCAATATCCTGCATGCCACCATGCTTGCGATGCAACGTGCTGTTGCTGGTTTAAGCATAACACCTGATTTTGTTTTAGTGGATGGTAACCGTTGCCCAACCTTATCAATGCCTTCACAAGCGGTGATTAAAGGTGATAGTTTAGTGCAGGAAATAAGCGCGGCATCAATTTTAGCCAAAGTGGTTAGAGACCGAGAAATGGTTGAGCTAGATAAAGCTTATCCAGAATATGGTTTTGCAAAACATAAGGGCTATCCGACGGCTTATCATTTAGAAAAACTGGCACAGTTTGGCGCAACAAAATTTCATCGCAAGAGTTTTGCTCCTGTGCGCCGTGCATTAGAAGCGAAAGATTGAGTATAAATTAGATGGCTGAACCTCGTTTTATTCACTTACGCGTTCACAGCGACTATTCAATGATTGATGGTCTGGCAAAAACCGGTCCATTAGTTAAAAAAGTGGCAGCAATGGGCATGCCAGCATTTGCGATCACTGATTTCACTAACTTATGTGGTTTGGTGAAGTTCTATGGGGCAGCGCACGGTGCTGGTATTAAACCTATTATTGGTGCTGACTTTTTTGTTGAAAGCGAGCAATTGGGTGATGAGATTGCTCACTTAACCGTACTAGCTCGTAATAACGAAGGCTACCAAAACCTGACACTGTTGATCTCAGAAGCCTATCAAAAAGGCTATGGGGCGATAGGGCCAACGATCCATCGCGATTGGCTTGTTAAGCATAAAGAAGGTTTGATACTGCTTTCAGGTGGCCGCCAAGGGGATGTAGGGCAATTTTTATTGCGCGGTAATCAAGCTCTCGTTGATGAATGCTTGGCATTTTACGAAACCCACTTTCCCGGTTGCTACTATTTAGAACTCATTCGTACAGGAAGGCCTGACGAAGAGAGTTATTTACATGCGGCGGTAGAGCTTGCAACGCAGCGTGGTTTACCTGTTGTTGCGACTAATGATGTACGTTTTATTGAAAGTAGCGACTTTGATGCGCATGAAATACGTGTCGCTATCCATGATGGTTTTACTTTATCTGATCCTAAAAGGCCTAAAAAATATAGCCCTCAGCAATATTTACGATCTGAAGAAGAGATGTGTGAGCTGTTTGCCGACATCCCTGAAGCACTTGAAAATAGTGTAGAGATTGCTAAGCGTTGTAACGTAACCATTCGTCTTGGTGAGTACTTCCTTCCCCAATTCCCAACAGGGGATATGAAAACGGAAGACTTTTTGGTTATGCGGTCAAAAGAGGGATTAGAGGAGCGCCTGAAGTTCCTTTTTCCTGATGAGAAAGTGAGAGCCGAAAGACGTCCTGAATATGATGAACGGCTAGAAGTCGAGCTAAACGTTATTAACCAAATGGGGTTCCCTGGTTATTTCTTGATCGTGATGGAGTTTATTCAATGGTCAAAAGATAACGGTGTACCAGTAGGGCCTGGTCGTGGCTCCGGTGCAGGTTCTTTGGTTGCCTACGCTCTAAAAATTACGGACTTAGATCCGTTAGAGTTCGATCTCCTTTTTGAACGTTTCTTAAACCCGGAACGGGTTTCTATGCCTGACTTTGACGTTGACTTCTGTATGGAAAAACGCGATCAAGTGATTGATCACGTTGCTCAAATGTATGGACGAGATGCGGTTTCACAGATCATCACGTTCGGTACGATGGCGGCGAAGGCGGTTATCCGCGACGTAGGCCGTGTATTAGGCCACCCATACGGTTTTGTCGATCGGATCTCGAAACTGGTTCCCCCTGATCCGGGAATGACATTAGAGAAAGCATTTGAGGCCGAGCCGCAACTGCCTGAAATTTACGAAGCCGATGAAGAGGTGAAAGCACTCATCGATATGGCGCGTAAACTTGAAGGGGTCACACGTAACGCCGGGAAACATGCTGGGGGCGTGGTTATTGCGCCTACCAAAATTACCGATTTTGCCCCTCTGTATTGCGATGCGGAAGGGAATAACCCAGTCACCCAATTTGATAAAAACGACGTTGAATATGCGGGATTGGTGAAGTTCGACTTTTTGGGATTACGTACGCTCACGATCATTAACTGGGCGTTAGAGATGATCAACGCAAGGCGGGCTAAGAAAAACCTTGAGCCAGTGGATATTGCGGCAATACCATTGGATGATCAAAAAAGTTTCGACATGTTGCAGCGTTCAGAAACAACGGCGGTATTCCAGCTTGAATCCCGAGGGATGAAGGATTTGATCAAGCGCCTGCGTCCTGACTGCTTTGAAGATATGATTGCATTGGTGGCACTGTTTCGCCCTGGTCCATTGCAATCAGGGATGGTGGATAACTTTATCGACCGTAAGCATGGGCGTGAAGAGATTTCATACCCTGATGTGCAGTGGCAACATGAATCATTAAAACCTGTTCTAGAGCCGACGTATGGCATTATCTTATACCAGGAACAGGTGATGCAGATTGCACAGGTACTCGCTGGTTATACTCTCGGCGGCGCGGATATGTTACGTCGTGCGATGGGGAAAAAGAAACCGGAGGAGATGGCAAAACAGCGTTCCGTCTTTGAGGAAGGAGCCATCAAAAACGGTATCGATGGTGAGCTATCGATGAAAATCTTTGACTTGGTAGAAAAATTTGCCGGTTACGGATTTAACAAATCTCACTCCGCCGCTTATGCGCTCGTTTCATACCAGACATTATGGCTTAAAGCGCATTATCCGGCTGAATTTATGGCGGCTGTTATGACCGCGGATATGGATAACACCGAGAAAGTCGTCGGCCTCGTCGATGAATGTTGGCGAATGGGGTTAAAAGTATTACCTCCTGATATTAATAGTGGGCTATATCATTTTCACGTTAACGATGAAGGTGAAATTGTTTACGGTATCGGTGCGATTAAAGGTGTCGGTGAAGGCCCAATTGAGGCGATTATAGAAGCTCGCCAAAAAGGTGGCATCTTTAAGGAAATTTTTGATCTTTGTGCGCGTGTTGATCTTAAAAAAATTAACCGTCGCGTCATGGAAAAACTGATCATGGCGGGGGCGTTCGATCATTTAGGGCCTCACCGCGCAGCCTTAATGTCTTCACTGGAAGATGCGCTGAAAGCGGCGGATCAGCACGCCAAAGCAGAGGCTATAGGGCAAACTGATATGTTTGGTGTGCTTGCAGAAGCCCCTGAACAAGTGGAAAGCTCATACGCGAGCGTACCAAAATGGCCAGATCAAGTTGTTTTGGACGGTGAAAGGGAAACGCTGGGTCTTTATTTGACAGGGCACCCGATAACGCGTTATTTAAATGAAATAGAACGTTATACTAATGGTCTGAGATTGAAAGATGTGAACCCTACCCCTCGTGGTCAGGTGACAACTGTGGTAGGTTTAGTACTTTCAGCCAAAGTTATTACTACCAAGCGTGGCAATCGAATTGGTATTTGTACGCTTGATGATCGTTCCGGTCGTCTGGATATTATGTTATTTTCAGATGCACTAGATAAATACCAGCACTTGCTGGAAAAAGACAGTATCCTGATTGCCACCGGTCAGGTCAGCTTTGATGATTTCAACGGTGGTAATAAAATGACAGTGCGGGAGTTAATGGATATTAGTGAAGCAAGGGAAAAATATGCGCGAGGACTTGCAATTTCACTGTCAGACAAACAAATTAATGATCAGTTACTGAACCGACTTCGCAGCACTCTTGAACCCCATCGTTCAGGAACGATTCCGGTTCATTTGTATTATCAGAAGGATGATGCCAGAGCAAAGCTTAAATTTGGTGTTGTTTGGCGCGTAACACCCGTTGATGACCTTCTGAATTCTCTGCGAACTCTGCTGGGTAATGAGCAGGTAGAATTAGAATTTGACTAAAATAGGAATATTATGAGTCTGGATTTTCTTGATTTTGAACAGCCAATTGCTGAATTGGAAGCGAAAATTGATTCGCTGACTGCAGTTAGCCGTCAAGACAACAATTTAGAAGTCAACCTAGATGACGAGGTTGCTCGTTTACGTGAAAAAAGTGTTGAACTGACGCGTAAGATTTTCTCTGATCTGGGTGCATGGCAAATTGCTAAACTTGCTCGTCATCCACGCCGTCCTTATACATTAGATTATATTTCTCGTATATTTACTGACTTCCAAGAACTCGCTGGTGATCGTGCTTATGCCGATGATAAAGCTATTGTTGGCGGTATTGCACGTTTGGACGGTCGTCCTGTTATGGTTATTGGCCATCAAAAAGGGCGTGAGACAAAAGAAAAAATTCGCCGTAACTTTGGTATGCCAGCACCAGAAGGCTATCGTAAGGCATTACGCTTGATGGAAATGGCCGATCGTTTCAACTTACCTATTATTACCTTTATTGATACTCCGGGGGCTTACCCAGGTGTTGGCGCGGAAGAGCGTGGTCAGTCGGAAGCCATTGCACGTAACTTGCGTGAAATGTCTCGCTTATCAGTGCCAGTTATCTGTACCGTTATTGGTGAAGGTGGGTCTGGTGGCGCGCTGGCTATCGGCGTAGGTGATAAAGTGAATATGCTGCAATACAGCACCTATTCCGTTATCTCTCCAGAAGGTTGTGCATCTATTCTGTGGAAAAGCGCTGATAAAGCGCCATTAGCGGCAGAAGCAATGGGGATCACCGCATCTCGTCTTAAAGAGTTGAAACTTATTGATAATGTGGTCACTGAGCCGTTAGGTGGCGCACACCGCAGTTACGATGAAGTTGCGGCGTCTTTAAAAGCACGTATCGTCGAAGATTTAGACGAATTGCTTGAGCTAGATGAAGAAGCATTAAAAAATCGTCGCTACCAGCGTTTAATGGAATATGGCTATTGCTAATTAAGACCTATTAGCAAAGTAAAAACGGGAGTTTGGGATAGCCAGCTCCCGTTTTTTATTCGTGCATCTCGCTCTTTGAGTCGTGAAATCTAGTCAAGGTGGTGATTAATTGGTAACTTTGATAGGGTAGTTAACCACATAAGCACTTTATTGTTTTTGCTAAAATAATGAATATAGGCAGCGACGGTCGTTCCAAAGTTGATGTCACTTTTCCGATTAAAAACTGACATAAATAAGAGATAAGAATGAGGCAATATAACTACTTAATTTACGCCTTGATGTGTGTATTAATATGGAGTTTTATCCCAATTGTTTCTCGGTTTGGGCAAAATGGTTTAGATAGCTTTCAATTTTTATTTTGGTCTAATCTTATTTCAGCGATGTCAGTAATACTGGTTGCACTGTTCGCGGGTTATAAGCCAACCAAATTGTTTATTCTTCCTCGTGATATCCTCCTTAAAGTCTTTGTGCTTGGCTTTTTAGATTGCTTATTTTATTTGCTTCTTTATTACGGTTACGCCATTGAAAATGGTATTGCAGTATTAGTGATCCAGTATAGTTGGCCTTTAATCATTATCTTGCTGTCGGTCTTTTTATTAAAAGATAAGCTAGCTGGCAGGCAGATTGTGGGCGTGATTATCGGGTTTATTGCAGTGATTATCACTTTTACCAAAGGGCATATTACTCAACTACAGGTTGAGGATCCGGTGGCTCTGTTATTCGTATTTAGCGGTGCATTTTGTTTCGCACTGATGTCGGTGTTCTCACGGCAATATTCGATTGACCCTTATATTAGTACAGTTTGGTTATTTATCTTTTCAACGTTAACTTCATTGGTGTTACTACTGTCATTTAGTGAACTACAATTGCCTTCCAAAGCTGCATTTTGGCCGACGGTAATCAACGGGGTACTCATTAACGGTGTATCTTACATTTTATGGTTTAAGGCGATGAATACGGGACATTCTGCAAAAATTGCCTCCATCGTATTTTTATCCCCAGTATTATCCGTACTTTGGTTGGTGGTCATTTTAAGTGATCCGTTTGAAATCGCTTATATCATCGGTGTATTGCTAGTTATCGTTTCTGGTGTGTTATGTGTTGGTCAGAAGAGAAAGCAATCATATTAGCGTAAAGAAGGGCAGATTCATGGCGCTACAGCCGCAAGCAATTATAGAGCAGGTGCTCAACAAAATAGGTCATTTTCGAAAAATACTGGTGGGATTTAGCGGGGGCGTTGATTCAACCGTATTGCTGCATGCACTTTACCAAATCAAAAAATATCAGCTTCCTTCGTTAGAGATCCGGGCTATTCACATTCATCATGGGCTTAACGTTAGGGCCGACGATTGGGAAGCTCACTGCCAACACTTGTGTGAACAGTGGCATATTCCCTTTGTCTGCACGCATGTTACAGTTGATCCTTCAAGTCGTGGTATTGAAGCGGCTGCTCGTGAGGCGCGTTATCAGGCTTACCGAAACGAGTTGGCAGAGGGGGAAATCATAGCCACCGCTCAGCACCTTGATGACCAAGCAGAAACCTTTATGTTGGCATTAAAGCGTGGCAGTGGACCTGCTGGGCTTTCGTCAATGCCCGAATTGTCACCATTTTATGCAGAAAAAGGGAAAACGTGGTTACTACGTCCGTTATTAGCAATATCTCGCGGCGATCTGGAAAATTATGCACGTGAATATCCGTTAACGTGGGTCGAAGATGACAGTAATCAAGACGATCGTTATGATCGCAATTTCCTTCGGTTACATATTATGCCGACTTTAACTGAGCGTTGGCCTCATTTTGCCGCCGCAGTTTCGCGTAGTGCATCCTTATGTGCTGAACAGGAATCGCTGCTTGATGAGCTATTACAAGATGCGCTGGATGAAATGATGGATTATCGCGGTGGTCTATTTATTGATAACTTGCATGATTGCAGCCCAGCGAAACGTAACGCGCTACTTAGGCGTTGGGTTGGTCTACACCGCTTGCCAATGCCACCTTACCATCAACTACAACGCATTTGGCAAGAAGTGGCGCTAGCCCGTCAGGATGCTGAGCCGATTTGTCAGTTAGGCCATGTCGATATTCGTCGATACCAAGGTGCATTATGGATTGTACGTCGTATCAACCCGTTATTAGGGCAACAATTTTGCTGGGATTATCCCCAACCTTTTATTTTGCCTGAAGGATTAGGGCGACTTGAGGTTATTGCCGATGAAGGGCAAATTCGCCCGCCTCTGCCAACAGAAAAAGTGACCGTTCGTTTTGGCTTACAAGGCACATTGAACATTGTGGGTAGGACGCATTCAAGAAGTAGCAAAAAAATCTGGCAAGAGCTTGGTATCTCTCCTTGGATGCGAGAAAGAACCCCACTAGTTTATTATGATGAACAATTAATTACCGCCATTGGGTGCTTTATCACTCCTGAAGGCCTCGTTGCAGATGAGGAAATTGGGGTTGCCTTCCATTGGGATAAGTTCGATGAATATCAAATAGAGGTGTAAATAAAATAGAGAGCCCCTTATGACAGTGACCATTCATAAGGGGCATAGAGGGGCTCAATGGAGTATGAGCTTTAGTGAGAGCAATCGACAACGATAGTGCCGATCTCAGGATGACTGAAGGTGTTGATATGATCCAAACGAAGCTCTTTTGTTCCATCTTGAGTCTCTAAGATTAGGTACTCAACTTTTTTACGCAAGAGCAAGTCGCTGGCCTTCCCCTCAATGATTTCGCCGCCATGAAGTTTAATTTCCAGTTTCAATTGGCGTTGGCACGCGATTTCAAGATATTCGTAATCATCACAATTGATAGGTTGATATTCAGTATCTGTAGACATATTCCCTCACCACTATGTTAGTGGCGGTTATTGCCGCCTTGACTATTTTTTACCAAGCATCATGTGCTTCATAGGATAATAGCACAGTAATTTTAATAACAATAATCAGCAATAGATGAAAACGTAAATTCATGATTAACGTATGTGGTAAAAAATGAACTAATATCAGTAAAGTCCGAAATATAATAATCTCGCCATTTTTCTCTGCATAAAATGTTATGATTAGATATAGACTAAAAATATAAGAATTGAACTGTTAGGAGATAAAGGTAATGAAAAAGTCACTATTCTTAGCATTAATGGCGACCGGTGTGATGACATTAGTGGGTTGCCAAACAGCCGTTAAACAACCTAGCGTAACTTATATTGATAGAGCATATACAGGCATTTTACCGTGTGCGGATTGTTCTGGAATTGAGGCCACTCTACTGGTTAACCAAGATGGTACATACGTAGAGCAATTAGTATATTTAGGGTCTCGCGATGGTGACCAAACATTTTATGAAACGGGCACATGGGCAAAAGATGGCGATAAATTACGCATGACGAATGCAAATGGTGAGCGCGCGTACTTTGCACCATCGGCAGATGATAAATCAATGGTCTTGCTTGATCAGGAAGGCAACAAAATTCAATCACAACTGAATTATACGCTAACCCAAGTCGCACCAAGCAAAAAAACAGGTGAATACCGCTACTTTGCTGATGCAGCAACATTTACCGAATGTAAAACAGGCCGTACTTATACTGCAACAGGGATAGAGCTTGAGAAAGGTTATAGTGCAACAGGTGTGACAGGTGGAACGCCTGTTTATGCTGAAATTGAAGGTTACTATACGGTAAGGCCATCAATGGAAGACGGTAAATTTGATCCTGCGTTAGTGCAAACAGGTGATATTATGTTTGATAAATCGAGCGCATGTAAATAAATAGATTTAATCTATTATTAAAATAATAAATATCGGCTCAATTTGAGCCGATATTTTTTTTGATAAGTGGATAAAAATAGAAAATTTAAATTATTACTTAATTTATAATAATAAAAATATGATTAATTGATATTTTTTATCAATAATATATTTATATGAAATGTGAAGAACGTCATAACGATTAGTCAATCAGAAACAATTCACTATAACCCTGAAATATTCATTACAAGGGATATTACGTATAATGTCTTCAACTAAAAGCAACTCGCGAATGACGCAAGCTGAATTTAGATAACAAAAAAACGTAAAAATATCTGATGCGAGAGGTAGGTATTTTAAGTGAACGATATGATTGAGAGGATTACTGTGGAAAAGAAGCTTATTTACTTGTTTTGTTCCGCTGGGATGTCAACCTCACTACTTGTCTCTAAAATGAGGCAACAAGCTGAAAAGTATGAGGTTCCCGTTATTATAGAAGCTTTTTCTGAAACGCTTGTCCTCCAAAAAGGGAATGATGCAGATCTCGTTTTACTTGGTCCTCAAATTGCTTGGAAGCATTCCGAAATCCAGCGTTTACTGCCAACTAAAAATGTTGAAGTTATTGATTCGGTTTTATATGGAAAAGTTGATGGCTTAGGTGTTTTAAAAGCAGCGGTCGCATCAATAAAAAATAAATCACGTTAATCAATTATAGTTTGTTACAACTTCAGTTATTTATCTATTTGCTATGGTCGTCTTATGCATACAAACAAGATATGTGATTAAAGTATCTAAGGATATTCTATGGATCATATGCTCTCTTCTCTTGAAAAAGTATTGCTTCCGATCGCATTAAAATTGGGTAATCAACCTCATATCAATGCAATAAAAAATGGTTTTATTAGATTAATGCCATTAGTGTTAATTGGGGCAATGTTTGTTTTGATTAATAACGTTTTTCTGAGTTTTAATGAAGGGTCGTTTTTCTATTCATTAGGTGTTCGTCTATCACCAGAAACAATAGAGTTCATTAATAAGTTTAAAGGCATCGGCGGTAATGTATATAACGGTACATTAGGGATTATGTCTTTAATGACGCCTTTTTTTATTGCTATGGCTCTCGCTGAAGAACGCAAAGTGGACTCTATAGCGGCAGGAATTATTGCGATAGCAGCCTTTGTGGCTGTTACACCATTTGATGTGAATGGAGCCTATGCTATCGGTGCGAATTGGCTAGGTGGCGCAAATATTATTTCAGGTATTATCATTGGCTTAGTTATTGCTGAAGCTTTTACCTTTATTGTCCGCCGTAACTGGGTAATTACATTACCGGATACAGTACCGCCAGCAGTTAGCCGCTCCTTTTCTGCATTAGTGCCAGGTTTCCTGATACTATTAGTGGTAGGGATTATTGCATGGGTGCTAGCAGGGCAAGCGACTCACTTCCATCAATTTATTATGGATACGATCTCAACCCCATTAGCTTCTCTGGGAGGGGTTGTCGGTTGGGCGTATACGATTTTCACCTCACTATTATGGTTCTTTGGTATTCATGGAGCTTTGGCTCTTACAGCACTAGACTCAGGGATTATGACGCCTTGGGCGCTAGAAAATGTCGCGTTATATAATCAATATGGTTCGGTTAATGATGCGATTGAGGCGGGTCAGACATTTCATCTGTGGGCAAAACCTTTATTAGACTCCTATGTTTTCCTTGGTGGAACAGGCGCTACGCTTGGATTAATTATTGCCATATTTATAGCCTCACGGCGAGCAGATTATCGGCAGGTCGCTAAATTAGGGTTACCAGCGGGGATATTTCAAATTAATGAACCAATTATATTTGGGATCCCTGTGATCATGAACCCAATCCTTTTTATTCCATTTATCATTATTCAACCTCTGTTAGCCGCAATCACGGTGATTGCCTATTATGTAGGTATTATTCCGCCGATTACGAATATAGGTCCATGGACTATGCCAACAGGATTAGGCGCATTCTTTAACACAAATGGTAATATTTCTGCTTTATTTTTAGCACTGTTTAATCTTGGTATTTCTGTTCTTGTTTATTTACCTTTCGTTATTATTTCTAATAAGGCGCAAACTATTGCAAATAATACGGAAAGTGAAGAAGAGATCAAAAATGCATTGAAGTTTTAAATATATTAAAAATGAATAATAAATGGGGAAGTTATGATTGACATAGATAGTAATGGAACACTCTCTGCTGACAGTCTGGAAGAAGTAGTGATGGGGTTAATCATTAATTCTGGTAGGGCGAGAAGCCTCGCTTATAAAGCGTTAACTTATGCCAAGGAAGGCAAGTTTGTTGAGGCGATGGAGCTAATGGAAGATTCAAAAGAAGCCTTAACTGAAGCCCATAAAGTGCAGACAAAAATGATAGAGACGGATATGGGGGAAGGCAAAATTAAAGTGAGTTTAATACTTGTTCATGCTCAAGATCACTTAATGAATACGATACTTGCTCGTGAATTGATCACGGAGTTAATCGAAGTCCATAAAAAAATAAATTAAATAAAGGGGATGATGATGCAGCCGACACTAAATGTTAATAACTCAAATATAGAGATTAAAATGGTCTATGAGAATGATATATTTAATGACAAGGATTTCCATGTTGTTATTTATAATAAAACAGAAAGTGCAACAGGGCTGCATCAGCATGATTATTATGAATATACGATTGTCCTAACAGGGCGTTATTATCAAAAAATTAATGGCAGAAAAGTATTGCTTGAACGAGGGAATTTTGTTTTTCTGCCAATTGGCTCTCATCATGAAAGTTTCTATGACTTTGGAGCAACAAGAATTTTAAATGTTGGTATAAGAAAGTCATTCTTCGAAAAATATTTTTCACCCTTATTACCATCATTTTTTGTTGCCTCTCAAGCCTACCCATTAAAAAATGAATTTATGGCTTATATAGAATCAGTGATTGCGTCATTAAACTTTCGTGATAGTGAATTTAATGAGTTTATTGAGGTAGTAACCTTTAATGTGGTCAATAGACTACGTCATTATAGAGAAAGCAAAGTCTATGATGATACGCCACAATGGCTAAAAAACACGATTGAAGAAATGCATGAAATTGCAATGTTTAATGAAAATGCGTTAGAAAATATGGTGACAATAACAGGGAAGTCACAAGAGTATTTAACTCGTGCCACAAAGCGCTATTGCGGAAAAACGCCAATGCAAATCATTAATGAAATTAGAATTAATTTTGCTAAAAAACAGCTAGAAATTACAAATTATTCAATCACTGATATTGCATTTGAATCAGGTTACAGTAGCCCTAGTTTATTTGTGAAAAAATTTAAAGAGGCGACATCATTAACACCAAGTGAATATAGAAAAAGCCTACAGTCAAATTTTTATTAAAGATATCCAGTGAAAATGATAGCCAATGTTTATTAATAAATAGGTAGGTGTTAATATGGTGCATAAATTAAAAGTCGTCACTATTGGTGGTGGAAGCAGTTACACTCCTGAATTAATAGATGGTTTTATTAAACGTTATCATGAACTACCGATTAGTGAACTTTGGCTGGTTGATATTGAAGAAGGAAAAGAAAAACTCGATATCATTTATGAGCTAGGGTTGCGCATGATAAAAAATGCCAATATACCGTTAAAACTCTATAAAACATTAGACCGCAAAGCTGCACTAAAGGATGCTGATTTTGTGACGACACAGCTACGTGTCGGGTTATTAAAAGCAAGAGAGAAAGATGAAGTAATACCATTACAATATGGATACTTAGGGCAAGAAACGAATGGAGTAGGAGGCTTATTTAAAGGGTTACGTACCATTCCGGTAATTTTTGAGATCCTTAAAGATATTGAAGCTCTCTGCCCCCAAGCCTGGGTGATTAATTTTACCAATCCAGCAGGAATGATAACCGAAGCAGTATACCGGCATACGCAATTTAGACGTTTTATAGGCGTTTGTAATATTCCAATTGGCCTGAAAATGTTTATTACGGATGTGCTCGGTTTAACAAAAAAAAATAATTTGTCGATAACGCTTTTTGGTTTAAATCATATGGTATTTATCAAAGACATTTTTGTCGACGGCGTGTCTCGCTTTGATGAAGTACTTAATGGCATTATTTCGAAAGCTTATAAAGCAAGCTCGGTAAAAAATATTACAGGTTTACCCTTTGATAGTGGGTTATTGAAGGCCTTGAAATTAATTCCATGCTCATACTTACAGTACTATTTTAAGTATAAAGAAATGCTCGCGATTGAAATGGCGGAATTCTATAAAGAAGGCACCAGAGCGCAAGTTGTACAAAAAATTGAAAAAGAGCTTTTTGAATTATACCAAGATCCCGAATTAAAAATTAAACCAAAACAGCTTGAATTGCGGGGGGGAGCTTATTATTCAGATGCCGCCTGTGAAGTGATAAATGCACTGTATAATGACAAGCAGACCGAGCATTATGTGAATATTCCCCATAACGGCCATATTAGTAATATCCCTGAAAATTGGGTTGTCGAAATGACCTGTAAATTAGGGCGTAATGGCGTTACACCGCACGAAAGAGTGACTCAGTTCGATGAAAAAGTTCTCGGCTTAATTTATAGCATCAAAGAATTTGAAATAGCCGCGAGCCAAGCGGCAGTGAGTGGCGATTTTAATGAGCTTTTATTAGCAATGAACTTAAATCCTTTAGTTCATTCAGACAATGATGCTCGGGATATGGCTAAAGCACTTCTTTTAGCCCATAAACATTATTTACCGAATTTTTCTAAGGTAATTAAATATCTTGAAGAAGAGGGGAGTGCGAATAAACCCCATCTTAATGGCATTGCAGTATGACGAGTTTACTTATTGTGAACGCAGATGATTTTGGCTTATGTAAGTCAGTCAATTATGGGATCTTAGAGGCTCATCGAAATGGTATTGTGACATCAACTACGGCTATGGTAAATATGCCTAGTATCCAACATGCGGCACAATTAGCCACAGAGCAGCCATTATTGGCTGTAGGAATGCATTTTGTCCTTACAATGGGGAAACCGTGTTCGCCAATGCCTTCGCTTGTGCGTAACGGTATATTAGGGAAGTGGATATGGGAGATGGAAAAATCAGATCAACTTCCTATAGCCGAAATAGTGCAAGAGCTACACTGCCAATATAATCAGTTTATTGATATTTTTGGTAAACCCCCCAGCCACATTGATAGCCATCATCATGTACATATGATGGCGTCCCTTTATCCTTTAATGGTCGATTTCGCCAATCAAAAAGGGATAGCATTACGGGTCGGTTACCACAATAAAATAAAAAATACTCAAGTACGTACAACAGATGCGTTTTCCGCTGACTTTTATGGGGAGCCAAATAGCATATCAGAGTCGCTTTTTTTAGAAATACTCCATAAGGCAAAGCAACGAGGGGAGCGTTCACTTGAAATAATGTGCCATCCCGCATTTATTGATAATGAATTATTAAATAGCGGCTATGTGTATTCCCGAGTAAAAGAGTTAGACGTTTTAACGTCAAAAAACTTAAAAGCGGCTATTGCTGAGAAGGGGTTTTTACTTGGTTCGTATTTAGATTTATCATAAATATGCCCAACCTATCAGGTAATAGGTTGGGCAGGAAGGATTAGCGCACAGTATTTGCGAGCTTCTCTTTTAAGAAACTGACAACATTATCAAGACCGATAAGGGCTTTTTCATCATTACGGCGAGCTTTATACTCAACTTGATTATTGTCTAAGTTACGGTCGCCAATAACAATGGTGTATGGAACACCGATAAGCTCCATATCAGCAAACATAACGCCTGGGCGCTCTTTACGGTCATCAAAAATAACGTCAATACCTTGTGCTTTTAAGTCAGCATACAGTTTTTCCGCGACTTCTTTGACTCGATAAGATTTGTGCATATTCATCGGCAGGATCGCAACATGGAATGGCGCAATCGCATCTGGCCAAATGATACCACGCTCATCGTGGCTCTGTTCAATTGCCGCCGCAACAATACGCGTAACACCAATACCATAGCAACCCATGGTTACGATTTGATTATGACCTTCTTCATTTTGTACTGAAGCTTTCATCGCTTCTGAATACTTAGTCCCCAGTTGGAAGATATGCCCTACTTCAATACCACGCTTAATCAGCAATGTGCCTTTGCCGTCTGGGCTTGGATCCCCTTCAACAACATTGCGTAAATCGAACGTTTCAGGTTGTGCTAAATCACGTTCCCAGTTGATACCAAAGTAGTGTTTGCCATCGATATTGGCACCTGCACTAAAGTCACTCATTACGGCAACACTACGGTCAATCACCATTGGCAGAGGCATATTGACAGGGCCTAATGAGCCCGGTGCTGCTTTAACTGCCGCTTTGATTTCTTCTTCAGATGCAAACTCTAATGGGCTAGAGATCCATGGGTGTTTTTCCGCTTTAACTTCGTTTAATTCATGATCGCCACGAATTAATAAGGCAACTAATGTGTGCCCAGACTCTTTTTTAGCTCTAACAATGAGTGTTTTAACGGTTTTTTCGATAGGCAAACCGAATTGCTCCACCAACTCCGCAATAGTTTTTGCGTTTGGTGTATCGACAAGGCGCATTTCTTCTGTTGGCGCTGAACGTGGTGTTAGCGGAGTGATGGCTTCAGCCAGCTCAATATTTGCTGCGAAATCAGAGCCTGTAGAGAATACGATATCGTCTTCACCGCTTTGCGCAAGCACTTGGAATTCGTGAGAAGCACTGCCCCCAATTGAGCCTGTGTCAGCTTGTACAGCACGGAAATCAAAACCGATACGAGTAAAGATTTTGCTGTAGGCTTCATACATTGCATCATAGGTTTCTTGCAATGATTCTTGCGATGTATGGAAAGAGTAAGCATCTTTCATAATAAATTCACGTGAGCGCATGATACCGAAACGTGGGCGCACTTCATCACGGAATTTTGTCTGAATTTGGAATAAATTCAGTGGTAGCTGTTTGTATGAAGTAATTTCATTACGCACTAAATCAGTAATGACTTCTTCATGGGTTGGACCTAAAACGAAAGGGCGCTCGCCACGATCAGCGAAACGCAGTAATTCAGGACCATACTGCTCCCAGCGACCACTCTCTTGCCACAAATCAGCGGGTTGAACAACGGGCAAAGACACTTCAATTGAGCCCGCATTTTCCATTTCTTCACGGACAATGTTTTCGACTTTACGCAGAACACGGACACCAGTCGGTAACCAGTCATAAAGGCCAGATGCAAGTTTACGGATCATTCCTGCACGAAGCATCAATTGGTGACTGATCACTTCGGCATCTGCAGGAGTCTCTTTTAGTGTTGAGAGCAGATATTTGCTAGTACGCATTGTATAGGTTCCATTAGAACAACGGGTGATGGCAAAAATGTTCTTGCCAACTTAATCTAGGTTGCAAAAGCAGCATGATAAAACAGCTAGTCTACCAGCGACCGTGCTTTACCAAAAGGGGTTAGTCGATTTTTTCATAAGGTTCGATGGCGAACACTTCTGTTATATTATTGAGCACTCTCCAACGCACATTAAAATCGAGTAAATGCACAGCATAGTTACGCTCTTCAGTCATAGCCTGTTTCTTGTAGGCTGGACGTGGATCTTGCATGAGAACTTGCTGTATAAATTGCGCGATCCCAGGGTAGCTTGTTTGGTATTTTAATAAATCTTGCTGAACTTGGGGATGAAAAATCACTTGCATATCATCCGCCGGGGCATCTTGAGCAAAACCAGCCTGCGCTGTAGGGATAGCTTCAGCAAAAGGTAAGTATGGTTTGATATCAATGACTGGAGTGCCATCAACTAAATCTAAACTCCCTAACTCCAAAATAATTTGATTATTATTTTGGCTTATTCCTTTTAATTCAATTAATGACATGCCAATTGGGTTTGGTCTAAAGGTTGAGCGTGTAGCGAAAACGCCCATTTTCTCATTACCACCAAGCCGAGGAGGGCGCACTAGTGGTTTCCACCCCCCTTGCATGGTTTGGTGGAAAACAAATAGTACCCAAATATGGCTGAACTGGTCTAAACCTCTAATCGAATTAGGATCATTATAGGGAGGATGCAAATGCAATCGCCCCGAGCCACCTGGAACAAGTCCAGGTTGGCGTGGGATGGCAAATTTTTCCTTATAGGGGGATTCAATATGCCCAATTACATTACATTCGAACGATTTCATTAGGTATTTATTCGACAATTTTTATCGCACTACCTTCACAAATCGTTGCTTGGTAGCAACCAGGAGAAGCCATTGTTTGGCATTGATGCAATACAACAGCATCGGCGGCGATATACGCTGCTTTGGTTAACATACTTTTCTTCGCAGTATTCAGATTTGCTGGTGGGCTTTGAAGGCTTTCACGACATGATTGACCTGAAACAACACCTAAATCTTTAAATGGCATTCCCAATAGCTCTTCAGGGCTGTTCATGAGTTTTACATTTGTCGTGCTAGGTTTGGTGTCTGTTTTTGGTACTGGTTTTGAAAGCTTCATACTTGTGAAGCCTTTATTTGGACCCTGATGAATGTATTGATTCATTCCACACCCAGCGAGAACAAAAGTTGCTAGGGTGAGCAATAACAATCTCATAAGTTTTTCCTTTTTTAATCTTATAGTCTTATAGGTATTGGGAAAATGATATTTGCTATGTGTTGTCTTTATATAATACAAAAAATACTAGGTGGCACTGACCACCTAGTATATTAATCGCTTTTTTACTAATAAAAAAGATTACCAGCCTTTAACTGCACCACCATCAAAGACTTCATCTGCCTTCTTAGCAACTTCATCTGATTGATATGCTTGAACAAACTTCTTCACATTCTCATTATCTTTATTATCGTCACGAGTCACAATAATGTTGACATAGGGAGAATCTTTATCTTCTACAAATAAACCATCTTTTGCTGGCGTCAGTTTAGGCGTTGCGCTGCTCGCCCAAGTTGTGTTGATGATGGCCAGAGCAATTTTTTTATCATCCAATGCACGTGGCAATTGTGGTGCTTCTAATTCAACAAATTTCAAGTTCTTAGGGTTTTCGACCACATCCAAAGCGGTCGGCATTAAACCAGTACCTTCTTTCAGTTTAATTAAGCCTTGTTTTTCTAGCAGAAGTAGTGAACGACCTAAGTTAGTTGGATCGTTAGGCAACGCAATTTGTGAGCCATCGGCAAGTTCATCAACTGATTTAATTTGTTTAGAGTATGCCGCGATTGGGTAGATAAATGTATTACCTACAGGCACTAATTTATAGTTACGATCTTTAATTTGCTGATCAAGATACGGTTTGTGTTGGAATGCGTTGGCATCAAGATCACCTTTGCTTAAGGTTTCGTTTGGTAGAACAAAGTCATTAAACGCAACCAGTTCGACATTCAAACCATATTTTTCTTTTGCTACTTTTTGTGCAACTTCAGCAACTTCTAGCTCTTTCCCCATAATAACACCGACTTTGATGCTATTGGGATCTTTTTCTTTTTCGCCGCAACCCACTAGAACTAATGATCCTAATAGCGCGCCGACAACTGCGATAGATTTCAACTTAATAGACATAGATATACCCCTTAAATGCTTTTCTTTATAGCACCTTAATAACGGCGCTGCTATTTTACGGACTATTTATGTGACACTTTTTTCATTAAGTATTCACCAGTAAATTGAATGGCGAAAACTAAGATGACTAACAGGACAAGTACAGTATTCATCACTAATGGATTATAACTGTAATAACCATACTGCATTGCTATTTGGCCTAGGCCACCTGAACCGACAGCACCGCCCATTGCAGAATACCCAACCAGCATAATTAAGGTGATCGTTGCAGCGTTGATGATCCCAGGTAAAGACTCAGGTAATAGAACCTTTTGAATAATTTGCAGTGGTGTAGCGCCCATAGCTCTGGATGCTTCAATCAAACCACTTGGTACTTCTAATAAGGTATTTTCAACCATACGAGCAATAAAAGGGATTGCACCAACAGTAAGGGGAACAATAGCACCTTCAATGCCGATTGCTGAGCCGACTAAAAACTTGGTAAATGGGCTTATCCAGACTAATAGAATAATAAATGGTATTGAACGGAAAATGTTCACTATAGCCGAGATCACCGCATAAAGAGCCGTATTTTCCATGACTTGCCCTCGGCGAGTCACATAGAGTAGAACCCCTGTAGGTACGCCCATGATAAAACCGAGGATCGCCGAAACGAAAGTCATAATAATAGTATCAATCGTTCCCGATATAAGCAGTGAAATCATTCCATCAGACATAACCCAAAACCTCTACTTTGACATGATGCTCTTTCAAAAATTCAATGGTTGCTTCAACACCGCCATTAACCCCATGTAATTCAGCGAGCATGACGCCAAATTTTACGCCACCGGCATAGTCAATTTGTGAACTTAATATATTGATATCGATGTCAAATTTACGAACAGCCATAGAAATTAGTGGTGCATCAACAGATTGCCCTGTGAATTCTAGCTTCAATAAAGGCGATAAATCTGCTGCTGGTTCATTTTTGAGTCGTTCTTTATAGTCATCAGGAATATCAATGACCAACGTTGATTTAATAAACTCTTGTGCTACAGGCGTTTTAGGATGAGAGAAAACTTCACTCACTTTATCTTGTTCAATCAACTGACCGCCACTAATGACAGCGACTTGGTCACAAATATTCTTCACCACATCCATTTCATGGGTGATTAAGAGAATAGTTAGCCCTAAACGGCGGTTTATATCTTTGAGTAACTCTAAGATGGAGCGTGTTGTCGCAGGATCCAGTGCACTCGTAGCTTCATCACATAATAAAACTTTTGGCGAGTTGGCTAATGCACGCGCGATTGCTACACGCTGCTTTTGCCCTCCCGAAAGATTCGCGGGATAAGCATCTTTTTTCTCTGTTAGGCCAACAAGATCCAGTAATTCGCTAACACGCGCTTTAATTTTATCTTTAGGCGTATTATCTAGCTCAAGTGGCAGTGCCACGTTATCAAATACGTTCCTAGAAGATAGCAAATTAAAATGTTGAAAGATCATGCCAATACCACGACGTGCTCTCGTCAAAGATTTTTCAGGTAAAGCCGTTAAATCTTGACCGTCAACGATAACTTGCCCAGAGGTAGGGCGTTCAAGCATATTTACACAACGGATTAGCGTACTTTTACCCGCGCCAGAAGCACCGATAACACCATAGATCTGTCCAGCAGGAACATGCAGGCTAATATCTGTAAGTGCCTGAATGTTACGGCTTCCTTGCTGGAAAACTTTATTAATATTTGAGAGCTTTATCATTTATTTCTTCTAAGTATATAGGAATCAATTTTTAGATGTCTAAATCTAATATGGTTGGATGTTAAGGCGTCTAGACGTCTAAGTCAACAAGGTTTGGTTTATTTATTCTATTCTCATTTATTTTCTTTTCATGAGATACTTAAAACTCATTTAGTTTGAGGAGTAAATCGGTGAGTAAAGGCATACCAGCAATCTTTTTAGATAGAGACGGTACAATCAATATTGATCACGGCTATGTACACAAAATAGATGACTTTCAATTTATTGAAGGTGCCATTGAAGCCATGGCTGAGTTAAAGAAAATGGGTTACGCGCTTGTCGTAGTGACGAACCAATCAGGCATCGGTAGAGGGATCTATTCTGAAGATAGTTTTATGCAACTGACAGAATGGATGGATTGGTCATTAGCCGACCGCGGTGTTGATCTGGATGGCATCTATTTTTGCCCTCATCACCCAGAAGCTAAAGATAAAGAGTATCGTCAAGATTGCGATTGTCGTAAACCTAAACCCGGCATGCTGCTAGATGCTCAATCATTTCTTAATATAGATATGGCATCTTCTATAATGGTGGGAGATAAATTAGCAGACATGCAAGCAGGGAAAGCAGCAAAAGTGGGTACAACTATTCTAGTGAAAAGTGGTGAAGCGGTATCAGAAGAAGCGATTGCGAATGCCGATATGGTGATTGAAAGTATCGCAGAGCTACCAAAAGTAGTAAAAAGTATCAAAAAATAGGCTTTGTGAGTGATATTTGACCAAGTGATAATTTTTTTTTCAAAAAACAC
>NZ_JAMPQL010000027.1:0-3722 GCF_028482435.1 Providencia sp. PROV119 | reverse complement strand
CATATTTAATCACTTTATTTGTTCGATTCATTTTGCCAAATCCTCAGCGATGAAAAATTCATCGTATTTACTGTTATGTGAAGGATTAAATTCATTATCTAAACCTACTGTTATTTTATAACCAACTACCTGACGCTTTTTCATGCTTAATTTAATTTCTCTTAGCATTCTAAATTCTTTTCTAGTTAAAGAGTAATCATTATCACCATGAAATAAAGAGCGTTCAGCTAATTCGGTATGGCGTCTGATATTTTTCTTATAGTCTACTTGTATTTCTGTAGGCTTCCCACTTAAAGGAGTTGCATTTGGCCCATATTTGTCTTTCATCGTCGTTTTGATTTCAAATGTGACCCACTCAGGTGGCGGTGGCTCAATTTTGCAAATCAAGTCAATACCTTGACCTTTCGCATTTTGTAACGCTATCATTTTTTCAGGAACAAAGCGTTTACCAAATAAAGGATTTAATTCATTACCATCCTTATCAAGACGGGAAGATTTGTTCGCTAATGGAGCTTTACCATAACGCGTTTTCATAAACAGCTTATCAAATAACGTGCCTTTTTTGATTTCATTGACAACATGCTGCTCGCCGAGATACCCCACAAACTGCGCCATTTTCATGGAAGCAACCCCGTCATAAAACAAATCCGAGGTTAATACCTTTTGTAATTCATGCTCAGATTTTAAATTAAGTTCGATATGTCCTGTCACTCGGCGTCCACCACCTTTCGGATTACCTTGTATACGTAGTATACATGTTCCATCTGGTTTTGGACCAAAACAAGTAACAATCGTATCATCAAAGTGCCGAGTAAAGGTTTTTCCGACCACATTAAAGCGAGTAACAAGCATATTTGTTAATGATTTTACTGATTCCTCACTCACTATTTTTGCGGTAATCCCCTTAAGATAACCTTCTGTAAATTCGAAGAGTTTAGCCATAATAGTCCTTTATTCTATTTATTTTGAGACACGTTATGTAATTTAGGTTCACCTTGAAAGGACTCTAAATAGAGTGTGCCTCCAATCCCCATACTCCCTACACTGGTAATAGCTTGTGTTTTAACCTTTTTACCAAAAAACATAAACAGGTTCATGGCATGATACGTCGTCACAAAACTTTTTGTATTCCCTGTCTGAGAATCAAGGTATTTCATGGAGTTTAACAGGACGTTATATCCTTCATCTTTGTTATACCCCCACAAAGCCGTGGAATCCTCAATCAATTCATTCGTCGAAAAAATCACATTTAACCCATCGGCAAGCAAAGGTATCACTCTCGCACCATTTTTCACGGTTGTAATTGCTGCCCCCACCCCAAACGCTAAAAAGATTAAATCAACGACAATAGATTTTCCTAAGTTAATTTTTTCGTTAACTTTTTCTTCATTAATATCCCTAATAATACGTTTAACGATCGCTTCTGCTAATTCCTCATATTTTTTTATATAAACGTTTTTTGACTGGCTAGATAATAAATTATAAACCGTCGATTTAGGTGTCACTGCAATCGTCTTTAAACCTTTACGATAATCAACATCAGATATTGCTACATTGTCATAGCCTGTCATGATTTCATACCGTAACCCTGGATCAGGGTCTCCCTCTATTTCATGAAAGTCCTGTTTACCATGTGTTTTTTCCCGTGTAAGCTGAAAATCAAGTCGGTAATAACTTTTGGCAAATTTATAACGAATGCCGCGGTAAAAAAAATGTGCATCTTTAGGACGCTCTGCTGCAGGTATAAATGCCAACATAAAGCTTAAATACGACTCTGTTCCCTCTCCACCGTCAGGGCTAAAATGTGCTCTTATTGCATCTTGCAGTCGAGAATAGCCCATGATCTCAGCGGCAAGTTGGCTTATTCTTGGCTCTACCGCATTATCTTGACTTTTTTGGTTGATCAGCGTCATGAATGTTTCAAAAGAAACTCCTGTCGGCATGGGCTCAGGCTCAATTTCATTAGGGCAACCTGCATTGTGCGTTTCCTCCCAAGCTTCATCAAAGGGGCTACGCGCCTCCGCATTGAAAGTATCAATGACTTGCTTATCATCCGATAACATCACACATGATTTAATACTGAGCTCACACGGTTGAGCGTCTATCGGATCACTAACAGGTTCATCCGTAAAACGTTTTTCACATCCCATAAAGACTCCTTCACTGCAAAACTAAAAATTGATTGGCGTTGACATCATCCGCAAGGACGAATAACAAGTTATCCATAAAATGGAGATAATCGTTAACGGGTAAATAAGGCAATAATGTTTTCACGGTGATGGGGTCGTAATAACGAAACATTAGCCATGTTTTCGTTTCTTCATCATACACTTGATTAAACTTTCGCAGTTGATGAGCCAATTTTTCGAGTGGCAGCCGTGAACGTAAATAAATCCCCAATGGTGTTTTTTGGCTATTTTCGAGCAACCATGTGACAAATGGCGAATCAGACTCTAACTTCACTAAATAAGGTGCGTAAAACGAATAGTGTTCGGCACTTTCCCCTTTCCACAAACAACAATGTTCCACCTCAAAGATATCCAGTAATACAGCAATATCGGGGCGTTTAATCGCATCAATGACCGCCCAGCTTTGGCTATGTGTCGAGAACTCGCCTTTAATCACCTGTTTCTGGTCATGGCGCGTGAATAACACATTACCAAACAAGTAGTCTTGCAGCATTGAATGTTTATTGCTCTTGTCGGTCCCATAAGGCAATAACGTTAAGCGTGATAGACTCATTGCGCCTCTTTCTCCTTCTTCGCTTTTGCGCAAATTTCACAAAAAGGTTGCCCCTCTTCTGTCGCTGCCATTAAGGCTTTCACCTGATCAATCCCCCCACCACCAATATCCAGTGATGAAGTGTTAATTTTGAGTTGTTTCGCTTTGATGGTAATCCCTGTATCATCAATCACAATGCTGCCTCCTGAACCGGCTAACGTCAGTTGGTTCTCAGCGTGGATGATGTAATAGGGGGATTGTGAAAACAGTTTAGTCTTCACTTCTTCATGCCGTTGTCCTTCCACGACTATTTTCTGATTGCCACTGATTTGAGTTTGCTTATCCGCAAAAATTACCGATTTATGGCTACTGTTAATAACCTCGGTCAGGTTCTGATCAATCTGAATTTCTTGGTCCTGCAAGATATGAATCACTGAATTACGTCCAATTTTTTCATAATGATCACGCCCAACATCGGTACGCTTATCTTGACCAATACGCTCTTCCTGATCGACTCCGACTTGTTTCTGCCGATTATGCTCAATCATGTGAAACTCATCGTTTAAAATATGTGTTCGATGATCCTTTTGCGCATGTAGATAAATTTCTTCGCGACCGTTACTATCCTCAAAGCGTAACTCATTAAATCCTTCGCCTTTATGGGTTTTTGAACGAAACGTAGTACGGGTTTTATGCTTAGGCAAATCTAATGGTGGGTTATTCCGCCCATTATAAGTACACCCTGTGATAATTGGCCTATCAATGTCACCGTCTAAATAGGAGACAATCACTTCTTGCCCGATCCTCGGAATTGACATAAAGCCAAAACCATCCCCGTTCCAGCCATGGGCGACTCTGACCCAACAAGAGGCACTGTGATCGGGCTTACCACGCCTATCCCAATGAAAATAGACCGTGACCGCCCCTTGGGAGTTGGTGTAAATCTCTTCACCCGGAGGACCCACGACCGTCGCTAACTCATCACCATCGGCGGTGGGTTT